>CAITLX010000649.1 GCA_903893335.1 uncultured delta proteobacterium
CGGGGCTCATGTCGCCGGGCCGCGACACGAGCCCCCGCCGTCACGTGCGTGAACGCCGCCCGAGGGGGGCGGGCTGGGCGTGCGTCAGTGCGGCGGTTCCGCGCAGAGGAACCTCTTCGAGAGCGTGAACATCTGGCGCGTCGTCGTGCCCAGCGCGACCGTGAGAGGACCGAACTGGCTCGTGTCGTGGTGCAGTGGGTGCTGCACGACCTGGTCGCAGCCATCGACCGTCGTCTCGCTGAGCGCGAGCGTGAAGGCGCTGCCCGCGGGCACCACGATCTCGTAGGTGCAACCGGTGGCGAGGGTGCCGGTCGCCGCGGCCGTCCGCGTCCACTCCGGGACGAAGGATGCGACCCCGCCGTCGACGGAGGAAGCCTGCGTGACCGTCTTCACCGCTGTCGCCGTGAGCTGAAAGTTGGAGCAGGAGAACGGCTTCAGCGAGCCGCTGGTGAGGCTCGTGAGGGCGTCCTTGGTCACGGTGATGGTGCCGATCACCTTGGTGTTCAGCGCGGCGGTCGCCGCCCTCGAGGTCGAGACCTGCGCGGCCGCGTCGTGCGACGCGAGCGCGACGAGGGCGGCGAGGAGCGTGGGCGTGGCGATGGCGAGGGTCTTGTTCACAGTGGAGTCCTTGTCAGGGGGAGTGGGGAGCAGAGGTTGGGTCGAGCCGTCGGCGAGGGGGACGACGACGCACGACGGCGATTGGGAGTGCGGAGAGCCTGCCCGGCTGGGCGCGCGTCACCCAGCGGGGCAGGCGGCGGGCTTAGCGTGCGTCAGTGCGGCTGCTGCTGGGACGGGCAGTTGGTCCACGCCTCGGAGTTGTTCCCCTCATCGCTCTCGTCGAGCACCTTGTCGGCGTCGATCGCCACGTTGAGCTTGAGCAGGATCGGCGCCGAGCTGGCCGTCAGCGTGACCGTCTTGGTCTCGGCCATCTTCAGCGAGACGGTCGTCGACGCGATCGGCAGGACGCCGCCGAAGCAGTCGGACGGTGTGATGGCGACCTTCGCCGACGCGACGTCGGCGTGCCCGAGGTTGGTCACGTCGAGCTCGATCTTGTCGGCGGCGATGCCGCTCACCGGGGTGACCGAGCGGACCTTCACGGTCAGGTCGGGCTTGTTGGCCCCCTGCACCGTCATGGTCGCGGTGCACGTGTAGGTCTTGCCGGCCTTGCCCTTGATGCCGCCGTACGTCGCGCCGGGGTGCATCGGGCCACCGAGCGGGTAGCTGCCCGAGTCGCCGTCGCTCGACTTCCACTCGAGCGTGTTGCCCGCGGGGACCGTGTAGCCGAGCGAGTTGGTCACGATCGGCCACTTGTTGACGCTCTGGTCCGGGGACCCCGGGTGGAGCGTCTCCGGGTTCACGCACGACACCGCCACACCGACCGGAATGCGCGCGGTCGGCACGGGCGTGGCCGCGGGGGACACCGTCGAAGCGGTCGTCGTCGAGGTGGACGTCGAGCCAGCGCCGAACGCGGCGGCGCAGACCGCGACGGCAGCGGCGAGGGTGGCGAGGCCGACGGGCCGGGCGAGCGAGGAGCGGTGGATCGGTTGCAGCTTCATGGACGGACCTCCTGTGACGAGATGGGAGAACGGACGGTGTTACCCGCGCCGGGCGACGAATCTCCCTCGCGCGATCGCGAGGTGGCCCGTTGGCGGCGGGAATTGGACGGGGTCGGAGCGCCGACGATTCAGATGCGACGGAAACCCCCGAGTACAGCGACAAGCAGAGCGCCACGTACTATCGGACGCAAGCGCAATTTCTGCGCGAACGCTGCTATCGGCCTCTGCGGTGACGCTCGCAACGCTTGCCGCGCCTCGGTCGCGGCCCTGGTCAGCGGGCCACCCGTGGGCGACGCGGACCGGGGTCGCTGCCGGGAAATCTGCCGTCGCGCGCGCTCGCGGGCCGTTTTTGGGTCATCATCCCCGCCTCGCTCGCTCTCGAGGTATCGCAACACGCATGGCACTCACCATCGGCATCGTCGGGCTCCCCAACGTGGGCAAGTCCACCCTCTTCAACGCCCTCACGCGCAACAACGTGCTCGCGGCGAACTACCCGTTCGCCACCATCGAGCCGAACATCGGCGTCGTGAGCCTGCCCGACCCGCGCCTCGCGAAGCTCGCGGCCATCTTCGGCTCGGAGAAGATCCTGCCCGCGCCCGTGTCGTTCGTGGACATCGCCGGCATCGTGAAGGGCGCCTCGACCGGCGAGGGGCTCGGCAACAAGTTCCTGACCCACATCCGCGAGGCCGACGCGATCGCCCAGGTGGTGCGCGGCTTCGCCGACGCCGACGTCGTTCACGTCGACGGCAAGGTGGACGCCAAGGCCGACATCGACACGATCAACACGGAGCTGATCCTCGCCGACCTCGAGACGCTCGAGAAGGCGCGCGCCCGCATCGAGAAGGAGCTGAAGGGCAAGAAGGCCGACCCCGCCGCGCTCGACGCGGTCGTGGCGGCCCTCGCCGCGCTCGACAAGGGCGTCCCCCTCTCGGCGTCGGGCCTCGACCTCGCCCCCATCCGGGAGCTCGGGCTGCTCACGGCCAAGCCGATCCTCTACGTGTTCAACGTGGACGAGGCGATCCTCGCGGACGCGGCCAAGCGCGAGGCCTTCGCGGCGCTCGTCGCGCCCGCCGAGGCGGTCTTCCTCGACGCGAAGATCGAGAGCGAGCTCGTCGAGCTGTCGGAGGCCGACGCGAAGGAGCTGCTCGCCTCGATGGGGCAGAGCGAGTCGGGGCTCGACCAGCTCGCGCGCATCGGCTTCGCCGCGCTCGGATTGCAGACCTACCTCACCGCCGGCCCGAAGGAGACGCGCGCCTGGACCATCCACAAGGGCTGGACGGCCCCGCAGGCGGCGGGCGTCATCCACACCGACTTTCAGCGTGGCTTCATCAAGGCCGAGATCGTCTCGCTCGACGAGCTCGTCGTCGCCGGCTCGATGACCGAGGCCAAGGCCGCCGGCAAGGTCCGAATGGAGGGCAAGGACTACGTCATGCGCGACGGCGACGTCGTCGAGTTCCGCTTCAACGTCTGAGGGGGGGCGCGCGCGTCAGCGCGGCCAGCGGCGCCAGACGAGCAGATCGACGACGAGGCTCCACGCGCGCTCGCCCCAGCGCCGCACGCTCAGCGCGACGACCACCGTCGTCGTCGCGCAGACGGCGACGGCGACCGGCCACTCGAAGCGGCTGCCGGGGAGGGCCCAGCCCACCGTCACATCCATCGCGAGCCCGAAGCCGACGAGGAGCCCCAGCGCTGCGCCGCAGCCGAGCCTGCGGCGCGCATCGCCGTCGCCGCTGTCTCGCTCGGTGTCGCGCACGCGAGCAGCTTAGCGCGCGCAGGCGCCCGCCTCACTTCGTGCCTGCGTGCCTTTCAAGCCGACCTAATCCCAGCAACCCGCGGGGACGAACCCGGCTTCGAGCTTGCCGCAGCGGGGGCAGAGGGCGCCCCGCCGCCTCCTCGGCCAAGCTGGCAAGCCTCCCGAGGGCGCCCCACCGCCTGCCCTGCCTTGCCAGCAAGCGCCTGGACGCGCGACCACCGGCTTCCGACGCTTCCGAGCAAGCACCCGCGGAGGCGACGGGCCGGTTCCGAGCCTTGCGAGCATGCGTCCGCGAGGGCGACGACGCGGTCCCGAGCCTTGCCAGCAAGCGTCTCGAAGCGCGCTGCGTCGCGTCGGGGCCTTGCGCGCAAGCACCCCGAGGGCGCTCGGCGGGTTGGCCTGCCTTGCGAGCAAGCCTCCGGAGGCGCGTCGCGTGGCCGCGGGGCCTTGCGCGCAAGCCGACCAAGCGGCCCGCTCCGCGTCGCAACCTTGCCGGCAAGCGCAACCGACGCCGTCGCGGGCCGATGGGGGGGCACACGCGGCGAGAACGGTTCTCGTCGCGACCCCGCCCACCACCGGAGCTTCGCCATGCAACCCATCGAGATCAGCCACAGCCTCCTGCCGTCCGTCCCCCCGAGCGCCGCGCTCGTCGCGTCCCTCGACGCGGCGGCCGGGGGGCCCGCCGTCGTGCTCGCCACCCGCTTCAGCGCCGCCTTCGCGCGTCGCGCTGCGGTCATCGCCGCAGTGCCCGTCGACCAGATCGTGCCCATCAACGTCGACGTGCCGTTCGTCCTGACGACGGTGCTCGCCGCGATGGACGGCATCCGCGCGCGCCGCGCCGAGATCGTCGCCAGGCTGCCCGCGTTCGACGTGACAATCCTCGATGAGCTCGAGGACGACGTGCTCGCCCTCGGCGAGGCCCACCTCGCGTGGCGCACGGCCACGACGCCGCCCGAGTCGCTCCCCGAGCTGAGCGCCGAGGCCATGCGACGCCGCGACCAACTCCGCGTCCACGCCGACTCGCTGGTCGCGGCCGGCCTGCTCGACGCGTCGTCCCTCCAGGGCGCGCGCAACCCGGGCGGCTACCACGGCATGGCGATGAGCCTGCTCGGGCTCTGTCGCGTGCTGCGCTCGAGCTGGACGACCTTCGAGGGCAGCACGCCGCTGCGCGCGAGCGACCTCGTCGAGGCGCAGGCCGCCGCCGACCGCATGGTCCGGGCCCTGACCGCGCGACGCGTGTCGCCGGGCGTCATCGCCGCCGCGTCGCTCACGCGCCACCAGACGTTCACGGTGTTCGTGCGGGCGTACGACGAGGTGCGCCGCGCGATGGCGTACCTGCGCTGGCACGAGGGGGACGCCGACGCGATCGTGCCGTCGCTGTACGCAGGTCGCGGCGGTCGCAAGGCGGGCTCGAGCAGCGAGGCGACCCCGACCGCAGCGCCCACGGGCACCACGGCGTGAGCGGACGGGAACACCCAGAGAGACGGCGCGTCATGACCCCGACCGGCCTTCAGCGGGTCATGGCGCGCCGCACCTCGATTGGCAGCCCCGGCGTGAATGCCGAGGCTGCCGCCGAAGGCGACGCCGAGTGCACTCGATGGCAGGGGGCGCGAGGGTGCGCTCAGCGCACTCCGAGCAAGATGTCCGCCGGGATCTTCAACGCGGCGTGCAACCTGCGAATCATCGGAAGCGTCAGGTCGCGCTTGCGAGCGAGGACCTCGGACACCCGTCCGCGAGGGCCGATCCAGCGTTCGAGATCCTTGCGGGTCAGCCCCATCTGGTCCAGCCGGAAGTTGATCGCGTCGATCGGGTCGGGGGGCGGGATGGGCTCGTGCGCGTCTTCCCAGGCGTCCACCAGCGTGACGAGAACCTCCAGGCGATCCCCGTCGGGGGTGCCGAGCTTCGCATCCAGCAGGCCGTCGATCTCCCGCATCGCTGCTGCATGATCCTTGCGGGTCTTGATGGGTCGAATCGCCTTCACGGTGCTCCCTCCTTCGATCGGCTCATACCGTCCCGGCGTCGATTCTGTCGTACTCGACGTGGGTCCCGATGAAGCGGACGTAGATGACTTGCACGTCGAACCGGACGTGAACCACGAGACGGTACTTGTTGCCGCCGATGTTGAAGATGATTCGGTTCTCACCCACGAACGACACGGAGGAGTACCGACTCTTGATGGGCGTCGTGCCGGTCCACTTGGCAGCTTTCACGTCCCGTGCCCAGGCACGAAGCGGCCCCTCCGCATCGGGGTGGCGCTCCCAGAACCGCCTGAGCGTGGCACGAGCGATCAGCCGCACCGGACCAAGCTAGCGCGTTCCCACCGTGGGAGCAAGCGACGCGCCGACCGGCCGCCGGTCGCCGTCGTCAGAACGAGAAGGCCGCCCCTCCCAACGCGTCGAAGTCGGTCACCGGGCACGTCGCGCGTCCGCAGCGCGAGCGCGAAGCCCTCGCCCTCCGACGCGACGAGCAGACCTGTTACCCGACGAGCACCACGGCGTGAGCGGACGGGAACACCCAGAGAGGCGGCGGGTCATGGCGCGCCGCCTCGATTGGCAGCCCCGGCATGAATGCCGAGGCTGCCGCCGAAGGCGACGCCGAGTGCTCTCGATGGCAGGGGCCACGAGGGTCGCGAGAGCCTGCCGGCGGGGCGGGCTCCACGAACCCGGAACGATCCCTGCCGCAGCCGCTCATGGTCCGGGGGTTGGGAACTCGCCCATCGACCACAGCGCGACGCCGAGCAGCACTGCCCCCGCCAGGGTGGTCCAGCTTGCCATTCGGCGTGCATGCGCCGTGCGCGCAAACCACCAACCCCAGACCACGCCCGCGATGAGCAGCGTGCCCCCAGCGTGCGCCAGCGCGTGGGGCATCACGGGCGCCGACCATCGTCGCCAAGCGCGTCGCTCCACGCGGCGAGCGTCCGCGGCACGCGATCGATGAGGGTCCGCTCCTCACCACGAACGCGCGTCCACTTCGCTCCGGTGCGTTCGTAGACGGTCCGTCGCAGGTCGAGCGAAAGGCCGGCCTCGACCGCCACCCGTATCAGCGGAGCGACGATAGCCACCGCCGCTTGCCATGGTTGGCAAGCCAGCACGAGGACGAGCATTCCCGCCGCGGCGTCCAGCGCGATCTCTCGCAGCGCCGCCTGGACGATGCGCGGGTCGCTGAGCGATGCACGCGGTCCGAGGCGCAGGTCGCCTGGTGTCGCGCTCCGCGGAGTGTGCGTCGCACACGACGCCAGGAATTGACTGACCTCTGCGAGCGACTCCTGCCCGAAGGCGCGCACCACGGCAACTCCGTGCTCGGCTTCGAAGTGAATCGCGACAGCGGCGCCGACGCTGATCGCGAGGTGGCGAGAGCACTCGATCGCCGTGATCGTCTCCCAAGGGATCACCTCGTCTCGTACGGTGCCACCTTCCACGACGATGCCGCGCTCGCTCAGCGACAGCCGATCGCAGGTTCGTCCGTAAGGAGCCCGCGAGTACGCGGTCATTGCAGCAATGATGAGTCCCCAAGTGATGCCCGCGGCGACGCCCGAGCTCATCGTGACTGCCACCGGCATGACGACCACCGCGAGACGCGAGAGGCCCCTGGATAGCCGACGGGCGATGCCCCATGGCCTCGGCCGACCGCCGAAGCCGATCTCCAACTCCCCAGAGGTCGCGCTCAACGACACGGCGCCGCGCACCCACCGCGCCCGCCCCACGCCGAGCGAGGATGCCGGAGCGGGCCGCGGCCGCCTTCGCGCGTGCTGCGCCTTCGCGCGGCCCGCTCGCGCTTCGTCAATTCCAGCACAGCCTCCTGACTCCCCCACTCCGCCGAACGACGGAGCCAGCGCAGTTGTCCGGCCCGGTCCCCCCGTTGACCGGCGACGACGGACAGGTTCCACGCAGCGG
Source organism: uncultured delta proteobacterium (assembly GCA_903893335.1). Classification (GTDB taxonomy): domain Bacteria; phylum Myxococcota_A; class Polyangia; order Polyangiales; family Polyangiaceae; genus CAITLX01. The sequence goes on from CAITLX010000649.1 coordinate 7,203, forward strand.
CCCACTGTCGCCCTCGGGCGGCGCGGCGATACTGCTCGACCGCAGCATCGAGACTTCTTCTCACACCCAATCCTGCTTCGTAGCAGTGCCCCAAGGACACTTGCGCGAGAGCGTTTCCGGCATCTGCCGCGAGCCGGAGAAGCTTGGCGCCACGCATTGGGGTTCGCGGAAGGATGACCCGCCCGGTGCGAAGCACCTTGCCTTCGAGGTACCAGTTGCCCAGATTCTCTTGCGCCTCGGCATCTCCCAGCGCCGCTGCTCGGCTCAGCAGCGCGAAGTAGCGCTCCCAATCTGCCGGGCGCCGCGGGGCCATCTTGTCGGCCAAGGCCGTGAGCACAGCACCGGCAACGCGACTGCGCTTCATTCGCCGACGCTCCCGTCATCGCCGCTGGGCATCACGGTGAACGGCGCACCGGGCACTTTGCGAACGCCCCCCACGCCGAGCGAGGATGCCGGAGCGGGCCGCGGGAAAGCGCCATGAGGGCACTTTATGCGCTCTGCTCGACGCGCAGCAAGCTGGAGGCCGGCGCGCCACGGGATGAGGTCGTCCCGCCGAGGAAACGAGGGGCCAGCCCGCCCTCGCTCTCCGACGCGAGGAGCAGACCTGTTACCCTCCCGAGCCATGCGCCGCCTCGCGTTTGCGTCCTCGCTGGCCCTCGCCCCCTTGGTCCTCGCCTGCTCGTCGAACGACGACCCGGCCTCGGCCTCGCCCGCGCTCGCCACCGCTCCCACCGCCCGCGTCGCGGGCGCGCGGCTCGACGTCGTCGCCCCCGACGGGCGCGTGCTGCTCGAGGGGCTTCCCCCGGCCGACGTCGCCGACGGCGCGCCGCCGCTGGTCGGGTTCGCCACGCGCGCGGCCACCACGAGCTACGAGATGAAGTTCGGCGCGTTCAAGCCGACCGAGCAGGCCTCGGCGCCGTGGCGCGTCGGGCGCTCGATCGTCGCAGGCGCGAGCGGCTCGTACGACGTGCTCGACGACGCCGGCGCGGCGCTCGCCCACCTCGCCTTCACGAGCCCCGACGAGGGGCACCTCGCGGTGCACGTCACCCCCGCCGGCTCGGAGCTTCGCTTCTCGTGGGGCTTCGCGTGCGCGCCGAGCGACCACTTCTCGGGCTTCGGCGCGCAGACCTGGGACGTCGATCACCGCGGCCAGACCGTGCCCACCTGGGTGCAGGAGGAGGGCATCGGCAAGATCGCCGCCGACACCTACGACGACCCGACCTGGTACGTCGTCGGGCGCCGCCACTCGAGCCAGGCGCCGATCCCCGAGTTTCTCGCGCGGCGCGGCTACGTGCTGGCGGCCGAGACCGACGTCGAGGCCACATTCGCCCTCTGCTCCGAGCGCGCCGACGCCGCGCGCCTCGAGCTCGAGCTTCCCGTCACGGTGCACCTGTTCGACGGCCCCTCGCCCGCCGAGGCGCTCGAGCGCGCGACGCGCACGCTCGGTCGTCCGCGCCTGCCGCCGCTCGTCGCCTTCGCCCCGTGGAACGACGCCATCTTCGGCAGCGCCAACGTGCGCGCGGTCGCGAAGAAGCTCCGCGACGAAGGGGTGCCGTCGAGCGCGCTGTGGACCGAGGACTGGCGCGGCGCCGACTGGCAGGGGGAGAGCTACCGCCTGAAGGAGGACTGGGACGTCGACCCGACGCTCTACCCCGACATGCGCGCGCTCGCCGACGACTTGCACGCCGAGGGCTTCGACTTCTTCGTCTACTTCAACCCCTTCGTCTACCAGGGCAGCACGGCGTGGAACGAGACGCAGCCCAACGGCTGGCTCATCCAGCACGAGGACGGCAGCGACTACACGTTCATGGGCGCGAAGTTCACCCCCTCGGGGCTCATCGACCCGTGGAACCCCGGCGGCCGCGCCTGGATCGTGAAGAAGCTCCAGGGCGCGATCGCGCTCGGCGCCGACGGCTGGATGGCCGACTTCGCCGAGTGGCTGCCGACCGACGGGAAATCGTACGCGGGCCCGACGCGCACGCTGCACAACCGCTACCCGGTCGCGTGGCAGGAGGCCAACCGCGAGGCCATCGACGGCGTCGTCGACGGCGAGGAGCGCCTCATGTTCGTGCGCTCGGGCTGGTTCGGCACGCCGGCGCTCGCCGACGTGTTCTGGGCCGGCGACCAGCGCAGCGATCTCCAGGTCGACGACGGCATGCCCACCATCGTGCCCATCGGCGTCGGCCTGGGCATCGCGGGCGTCTCGACCTACGGCCACGACATCGCGGGCTACCAGAGCGCGAGCAACCCCCCGGCCGACAAGGAGACCTTCTTCCGCTGGACGGAGCTCGGCGCGCTCTCGCCCGTGATGCGCACGCACCACGGCACCGCGCCGAGGCTCGCGTGGCACTGGGACTCGGACGCCGAGACCATCGCGCACTTTCGCCGCTACGCGCGCCTGCACATCTCGCTCGTGCCGCTGCTCGACGGCCTCTCGTGGGAGGCGGCCATGGTCGACGGCCTGCCCATCTGGCGCGGGCTGATGCTGCGCTGGCCCGACGACGAGAGGGCGTGGTCGATCACCGACGAGGTCATGCTCGGCGACGCGCTGCTCGTGGCGCCGGTGCAGACGCCCGGCGCGACCTCGCGCGAGGTCTACCTGCCCGCCGGGCGCTGGTTCCCCTGGAGCGGCGGCGACGCCGTCGATGGCCCGGCGACGATCACGGTGCAGGCGCCGCTCGGCGAGATCCCGCTGTTCGCGCGCGCGGGCGCGGTGGTGCCGATGTTCCCCGACGGCGTGATGACCCTCGCGCACGGCTCGGCGGCGGTGCCCGACCCCGCGTCGCTCGGCGGCGCGCGCGTCGTGCAGCTCTTCCTCGGCGGCGCAGGCTCGGCGCGCGACGGGCGCGGCGCGGGAGCGCCCGCGCTCACCCTCGCCCACCTGGCCGACGGCTCGGGCGCCGCGACCTACGCGTGGAACGACGTCACCCTCGCCGCGTGCGACGCGAGCGCCACGGCGCCCTGCGCCGAGCTCGCCGCGGGCGGCGACACGCTGCACCTGCGCGGCGCGGGCAAGCTCGCGGTCACGCACGGCGGCGCCGTGACCGACGCGGCCGACCTCGCGGTGACCGTGACGGACGCGCCCCTCACCGTCGTCGTGCGGCGCTGACGTGACGACGCAGCCCTACGCGGGAGACGGCGCGCGCGCGATCGCCGCCGAGGTGCTCGCGCGCATCGAGAAGCAGGGGGCGTTCGCCGCCGCCGCGCTCGACGCCGCGCTCGCCTCGCGCCCTCAGCTCGACGCGCGCGACCGCGCCCTCGCCACGACGCTCGTCTACGGCGTCACGCGCACCGCCCCGTGGCTCGAGGCGCGGCTGACCCAGCTCGCGCCGCGCGGGCTCGGCACGCTCGACGGCGTCACGCGCGCGCACCTGCTGGTCGCCGCCTTCCAGCTCACGCTGCTCGAGCGCGTGCCCCCCTTCGCCGCCGTGTCCGAGGCCGTCGGACACGTGCGCGCGCTGCGCGGCCCGCGGCTCGCGGGCTTCGTCAACGCGGTCTTGCGGCGCCTCGCGGCCGACCCCGAGCGGCAGGCGACCGCTCCTGCCGACGCGGCGCTCGCCTCGGTGCCCCCCGATCTGCGCGCCGCCCTCGAGGCCGCGCTCGGCCCCGCGGGGGCTGCGTCGCTGCTCTCCATCGAGGCAGGGGTGCCGCCCATCGGACTGCGCGTGCGGCTCGGCGCCGATCGCGACCAGGCGATCGCGCGGCTGCGAGAGGCGATGCCGAGCGCGAGCTTCGAGCCCGGGCGCGCGTCGCCCCTGGCCATCCTCGTGCGCGGCGCGGGCGACCCGCACCGGCTGCCGGGCTGGGCCGACGGCGAGCTCGCCATCCAGGAGGAGGGCTCGCAGGTCGTCGCGCTCGCGCTCGGCGCGAGGCTGGCCGACCGCGTGCTCGACGCGTGCGCGGGGCGCGGCAACAAGACGTCGCTGCTCGCCGAGCAGGTCGGCCCGACCGGCGCCGTCGACGCCGCCGACGTGCACCCCTCGAAGCTCGAGCGGCTCGTGTTCGAGCTTGGCCGCCAGCACCTCGTGCCGCGCGCGACCTACGCCGTCGACTGGAGCATCGGCCCGGGCGGCGTGCCCGAGGGGTTCGACCGCGTGCTGGTCGACGCGCCCTGCTCGGGCACCGGCACGCTGCGCCGCCGCCCCGATCTCGCGCGGCGCCGCACCTCGTGGGACATGACCGAGCTGGCGACGCTGCAGTCGCGCATCCTCGTCAACGCCGCGTCGCGCCTGCGTCCCGGCGGCGCGCTCGTGTACGCGGTGTGCAGCGTGCTGCGCGAGGAGGGCGAGGGGGTCACCGAGCGCGCGGCGGCCGAGGCCGGGCTCGTGCCGGCGCCGTTCGCGGGCGAGGCGGCGCGCGCGCTCGCGGGCGAGAGCCCGACGCTGCGGCTCTTGCCCGACCTGCACGGGACCGACGGCTATTTCCTCGCGAGCTTCGTGCGCGCGCGCTGAACGCTCAGCGCCCGGCGCGCGCCGCGCGCGCTCGCGCCAGCAGGTCGAGCGACGCGACGGCCGACCCCGCGGCCAGGTCGTCGGCCACG
>CAITLX010000650.1 GCA_903893335.1 uncultured delta proteobacterium
GCCACGAGCAGGAGCCGTCGGCGAAGCTCGAGCTTCTCCGCGAGCTCGCAGGGCTCTACGAGGGCAAGCTCAAGGACGCCCCGCGCGCGTTCGACCGCCTCCTCGCGGCGTTCGAGCTCGGCACGAGCGACGAGCGCTCGGTCGAGGACCTCGAGCGCACGGCGAAGGCCGCCGGGCGCTGGGAGGACTTCGTCGCGGCGCTGCGCAAGGCGATCGGCGAGGCCGAGTCCGCGTCGGACCGCGCGCTCGCCGTCGCGCTGCGTCTGCGCGTGGGTCGGGTGCTCGTCGAGGAGCTCGAGCGCACCGACGAGGCGCTCGCGGAGTTCCGCGCCGTGCACGACGCCGACCCGGACGACGCACAGGCGCTCGCCGCGCTCGAGCGGCTCTACCGCCAGACTGCGCGTTACACCGACCTGCTCGACGTCTACCAGCAGCGCCGCGCGCTCGAGACCGACGCGGTCGGCAAGCGCGAGATCTTGCACGCGATCGCCGCGCTGTACGAGAACGAGCTCGGCGATCCGCCGAAGGCCGTCGAGGCGTGGGAGGCCGTCCTCGAGGAGGACCCGAGCGACGCGACCGGGCTCGCCTCGCTCGACGCGCTCTACGAGAAGCTCGAGCGCCGCGCGCAGCACGCCGACGTCCTGCGTCGCCGCATCGAGGTCGAGACCGACGACGCGCGCGTGATCGATCTCAAGTTCCGCCTGGGCCAGACCCTCGAGCGGCACCTCGACGATCCCGCCGCCGCGCTCGAGTGCTACCGGGAGATCCTCGCCCTCGACCCCGCGCACGACGGCGCGCGCACCAGCCTCGAGGCGCTGCTCGCGCACGACGGGCTCAAGGCCGAGGCCGCCGCGGTGCTCGCGAACATCTACGAGCTGCGCTCCGACTTCGCGCGCCTCGTCTCTGCGCTCGAGATCCTCGCCGCCGCCGAGGACGACACGCACGCGCGCGTCGAGCTGCTCGGCCGCATCGCGCGCATCGCGGAGACGTCGCTCGACGACGTGAACCTCGCGTTCGACGCGCAGGCCCGCGCGCTGCGCGAGGACCCGTCGCAAGCTGCCATCCGCAACGAGCTCGAGCGCCTCGCCGGGCTCGCCGACGCGTGGGGCCGGCTCGAGCACGTCCTCGAGAAGATCGCCGAGACCGTCTCCGATCCCGACCTCGCTCGCATCTACTGGATGCGTCAGGGCTACATCGATGAGCGGCTGGGCAAGGTCGACGAGGCCGCCGGAGGCTACCTCCACGTCCTCGCCCAGAACCCCGCCGACGAGGAGGCCCTCGCGGCGCTCGACGCGCTCTACCGCGGCGTCGAACGCTGGGAGGACCTCATCACCGTGTTCCGCCGGCGCATCGACCTCGCGGTCGATTCGTCGACGCGCGAGTCTCTGTTCGCGCAGGTCGCGGACATCTACGAGGGCAAGCTCGCGCGCCCCGCCGACGCGATCGCCGCGTACCGCGAGGTGCTCGCCTCCGAGGCGACGAGCCAGGTCGCTCTGGTCGCCCTCGACGGGCTCTTCACGCGCCAGTCGCTGTGGCCCGACCTCGCCGAGAACCTCGAGGCCCAGCTCGCGCTCGCCGCGGGCGACGACGCCCAGGTCGTCTTGATGCTGCGCCTCGCCGCGCTGCGCGAGCAGCAGATGGCTCTGATCGCCGACGCGATCGAGGGCTACCGGCAGGTGCTCGAGCGCGACGCCTCGAACGCGACCGCGCTCGCGGCGCTCGAGCGCCTCGGCGCGAGCCCCGAGCACGAGATCGTCGTCGCCGAGATTCTCGAGCCGCTCTACCGCGGCTCGGGCGACTGGCAGAAGCTCGTCGGTGTTCATGAAGTGCAGGTGCGGCGCGCCGACGACCCGACGCGACGCGTCGAGCTCCTGCACCAGATCGCCGCGCTCCACGAGGACGCCGGCGGCGACGCCGCCACGGCGTTCGCGACGTTCGCTCGCGCGCTCGCCGAGGAGCCGACCTCCGAGGTCACGCTCGCCGGCATCGATCGCCTCGCGCGCATCACCGGCTGCTACGCCGACCTCGCGCAGACCTACGAGCGCCTCGCAGGGGCGCAGTCCGACGTGCGCACGGCGTGCGCCCTGTGGAGCGCTGCGGCGCGCGTCTTCGAGAACGACCTCGGTGACGTCGACGCCGCCGTCCGGCTCTACCGCCAGGTCCTGTCGTCCGACCCGAGCAACCTCGCCGCCGCGGAGGCGCTCGAGGCGCTCTTCCGCGGAGCGCAGCGCTGGGCGGAGCTCTCGGCGATCCTGCAGAGCAAGGCCGACATCGTCGAGGACGTCGACGACAAGAAGCGCGCGCTGTTCGCCGCGGCCCAGATCGAGGACGAAGTCCTCGGTCGCGCCGAGGCTGCCATCGCCGTCTACAACAAGGCGCTCGAGGTGGACGGCGAGGATCTCGCCGCGATCGACGCGCTGATTCGCCTCTACCTCGGCCTCTCGCGCTGGACGGACCTGCTCGCGGTGCACAGCCGCAAGGTCGAGCTCGTCGCGGACGTCGACGAGAAGAAGCGCATCTTCTACCAGGTCGGCGCGATCTACGAGCGCGAGCTCTCCGACACGGCGAACGCGATCGACTCCTACGCCAAGGTGCTCGAGCTCGACCCGGACGACGTCACGGCGCTCGGTCGCCTCGACGTGCTGTATGGCCGCGCCGGAAACTGGCGCGAGCTGCTCGGGGTGCTCGTGCACCAGGCCGAGCTCACCGAGGACGCGAACGACGCCATCGCGCTCGAGTTCCGCATCGCCGAGCTGTACGAGAAGAAGCTCGACGAGGTCGAGCGCTCGATCGACCTGTACCGCGAGGTGCTGGTGCGCGACGCCGCGCATCAGCCGACGCTCGCGGCGCTCGAGGGTTTGAAGTCGGGCGAGGTCGCGCCGCTGGCCGCGGCCGCGGTGCTCGAGTCCGTCTACGAGGCCGCAGGGGAGTGGGCCAAGCTGGTCAGCGTCCTCGAGGTGCAAGCGCGCCTCGCCGACGACCCGATGGCGAAGGTCGACCTCCTGCACCGCATCGCCGCGCTGCTCGAGGAGCGACTCTCGGACCCGAGCGGGGCGCTCGACGTCTACGCGCGCGC
>CAITLX010000651.1 GCA_903893335.1 uncultured delta proteobacterium
CGGCCTTCACCGCGTGGCGCGCGTGCTCGGCCTCGAGCTCCTGGACGCGCTTGGCCAGCGCGACGACGGTGACGCCGCCAGCGGCAGCCGCCGGCTTGCCCTCGTCGCCGTCCCCGTCGCCCTCGCCGCCCTTGCCCTCGTCGCCGTCGGGCTCGGGTGCGGGGTCGGTCTTCGCGGGCACCTCGTCGGCAGACTGCAACGCCTTGAGCGCCTTCTTCGCGCTCTCCGCGTCGTCTCCTTCGCCGTCCGCCATCGACTTGAGGGCGGCGAGCAGCTCCTCGTACTTCATGTTCGGTCCTTTCGCGTCCGCCGCCTTGGCGGGGGTGGTTCCGCCCGCGGCGATTGCCGCGAGCACTTCGGTCCACGTCATCACCGCGTCGACGAGCCCGACGCTGGCAGCTCCGGCCGCGCTGAAGCAGCCGGCCTCGAGCGAGCGCACCACGTCGGGCGTCATCGCGCGGCGCTCGGCGACGAGCTCGAAGAATATCTCGGCAAGCTCGTCGACCTGCACTCCGATTGCGGCCTTGGCGTCGTCGGTGATTGGCTGGTGCGGGTTGCCGTCCGCCTTGCGCTGGCCGCTCGCGATGATCGAGAAGCCGAGGCCCATCGCCGCATCGCGCGCCGTCTCGTCGACCGTCATCGCAATGACGCCGATGCTGCCGACGAGCGCGGTCGGCTGGGCGAACACCGTGTCGGCCGAGCACGCAAGCGCGTACGCCGCGCTGGCCATCATGCCGTCGGCGAAGGCGAAGAGCTGCTTGCCGGCGGCGTCGGCCATCGCCCGGAGGTCGCGCGACGCCTCGAACGCGCCAGCGGTCTCTCCGCCAGGCGAGTCGATGTTCAGCATGATGGCCGTCGCGGGGCTCGCGAGGGCAGCGGCCACGCGCAGCAGGATGGCGTCGTAGCTGTCGCACCAAAAGCCGGCGTGATGCTGCAGGGGGCCGTACACGTCGACGACCGCCACGGCGCCCTCGGTGCGGAACGGCGGCATGTCGCCAGCGTCGGCGACGATCTCGAAGTCCATGCCCCACGACTGGGGATGGATGGCGAGCATGCCCGGGCGGTCGAAGCGAGCGCGGCGCCTCACGACACCCTCCGCAGCTGCACGACCGACGCGAGCGCGCCCTCGGGCGAGGCGCCCGCATCGGCTTCGTCGCCGAGGTCATCGGGCTCGGAGTCGACGTCGACGATGGCCTGCTCGGGCGTCGCGACGTCTGGCGTCCCGTCCCCGTCGACGTCGCCGGCGATGGGGATGCCGAACCGGGTGGTGAGCTCGTCCACGTCGATGGCGCGCGAGAAGGGCGCGAGCGCGGTGCTGAGAGACGTGATCGCGGTCGCGACGGTGACCATCGAGCTCGCCTCGACCTGCATGTCGCGCGGCTGGGCGACGTCCCACTCGATGGCGGGACCGGTCGCGATCGCGTCGATGCCCCAGCGCGCAGCCGTCCAGGCCGGGAGGATCTGGGTGTTGACCGTGTACGCGAGCGCGGCCGCGACGTCCTTGATGATGTCGGCGCGGATCGACTGGTGCACGTCGGCGTTCGAGAAGCCCGTGCCGCCCGTCGTCGTGACGACCTGGCCGGCGATCGCGACCATGTACTCGAGGTCCGACGATGAGATCTCTTCCTGGAAGACCTCGAACCCGCGGCCGTTGCTCTCGATGAGCTTGACGTCCCAACCGGGCGGCAGCTCGAAGACCGTGTTGATGCCCCACGCGATGACGCGCTCGAGGAAGCCCTGGCGCTGCGTCTCCGTCGCGCCGGCAGGGGCGGTCGCCGCGCGGGCGGGGTTGGCGAGCTTCGCTGAGTAGTTCGACCGGTGCAGGAGCGCGTGCTCCTTGTTGATGAACGCGCGCCCGCACGCCGGCCAGAGGCCCGACTGCCACGGCGCCTGGCGCCCTCCGGGGGTGTGCAGGACCCAGCGCCCGTCGCCCGGGGTGATCGGCAGCGGCCCGGCGATCGACAGATAGTACCAGCGGTTCTCCGACCACCGGTAGCGCAGCCACTGCGGGTCGAGCCGCACGAGGACGGGGAAGTCGCGGCCCGCCACGGGCAGCAGCTCCGCGACGCCGACGCCGAGCATGCGGCCGTCGCCCGCGAGGAGCGCGAGCTCCGCCGGAGGGCACATGTCGTCGAAGACCGAGCGCGAGCCGTTGTGCGCCTTGAGCGCGCCGACAGGCGCCGCGTCGCCGTAGAACTTCTTCGTGAGCCCGACGACGCCACCGGTCAGCGTGCCGAGCAGGCCCGACAGCATGCCGTCCCGGCGCATGGCGCGCAGCAGCTGGGCCACGCGCGACAGGTCGCCAGCGTCGGCCGCGTGCTGCGCCTCCTCGAGGTCGGCCAGGTACCAGCGCAGCTGCGTGGTCGGCAGCGGGCTGAGGTTGCCGCCGAGCGCGGCGCGGATGCTGGTGACACTGTCCGAGCCGATGTCGGGGCCGTAGCCGCCCGACGGCGACGTGTAGGCCGACACGCCCAACAGGGCGGCGAGCCTTTCGCGCCAGACAGTCGGGGGCGGCATGCCCGACTGCTGTTGTCAGGCGCGGGTGGCATACGCCAAGCGCCCGGTGGCATATTCGACTCAGCGTCGTCCGGGGCCCCAGGCGCCGAGCCCGCCGTACGGGTCCATGCTGCGGACGGGGTCGTGGTCCCGGGACCGGTCCCGCTCGCCCGCCTCGTCGCGCCCGCGGGCGACGTCGCTCGAGCGGATGGCCGCGGGGACCCAGACCGAGAGCGTCAGGGCGTCCGCGCGGTCGGGTGACCGGCCGTCGAGCGCCTTGCGCAGCTCGTCCTTCGGCGTCGCCTTCAGCCTCCCCGAGATGTGCTGCGCCCAGGCCGGCGCGTGGAGCTCGCGCGCGAGGCGCGTGTCCTCGGGGATGGACCCGCCGTCGCGGAACCACTGCGCGAGGTTCGCCCAGAGCTCGTCGCGCACGCGGTCGTAGATCTGCGGCTGCCGGAACGCGCGGTCGCTCGACCGGACGCCGTAGACCTCGAAGGTCTTGTGCACCTCGGCCGCGGCACGCAGCTGGCCGTACACCGACCCGCCGATCGGGCCGAGCATGTCGATGGTCACGAGCACGGTCTCGCGCCGGCCGCGGTGCTTGTCGATGAGCGCCAGCAGGTGCGCCGTGCACGACTGCTCGGTCAGCCCGTGCCACCCGAGTACCTCGAGCACGCGCAGACCTCGCCGCACGACGAAGGCGAACTCGTCGCCGCCGTCGCCGGGACCCGCGGGGTCAATGCCGATCTGCAGGCGCTCGTTCGGCGAGCTCGTGTCGCTATCGATCCACCGCTGCTCGGCCTCGGTGATGGCCGCGATGGACAGAATCTTCCCCTCCTCGCGCAGGACGAACTCGCCCTTCACGCGGACCTTGTAGAGCGGCGAGGACTCGCCCCACTCCCGGCGCTTCTCCTCGACCCACTCGCGCGTCGCGAGCCCCGGGATGACGAGCCTCCCCTCGACGACGTTCGGCGTCTCCTCCGAGCTGATGCGGATGCACTTGTAGAACTGGCTCTTCTCGTGGAACGCGCGGAAGAACTCGCCCTCGGTGCGGGTCGGGTTGCTGAACATGACGATTCGCGCGCCGCCCGCGCGGTTGCCCTCGATGGCCTCGAAGATGCTGTCGTCGATGCCGCTCGCCTCGTCTGGAATGTAGAGCAGGTGCTTGCCCGAGATGCCCGCGACGGCCTCGGCCTCACGCGCGGTGAACCCGACGACCTCGCGGAAGTCGTCGGCGCGCAGCCCCGTGCGCGCGAGATCGCGCAGCTCGCCGCCGATGGTCACCTTCGCCCGCGAGTGCATCATGCGCAGCTCGCGCCAGAGGATCTGGTCTACCTGGCGCGCGGTCACCGAGGTCAGCACGACGCGCGCGTCGGGGAAGGAGCAGAAGTACCAGAGCGCGATGATGGCCGCGGTGTGGCTCTTCGACACCTTGTGGCCGCTCGCGACCGCGACGCGCGGGTAGTCGCGGATCGCCTCGAGGACCTCGATCTGCCGGGCCCACGGCTCGATGCCGAGCACCTCGCGTGCGAACAGGACGGGGTCGTCTCGGTAGCGCGCCGACGGCCACTGCTCGGAGGTGACGCCGTGGCCGAGCTCGAGCGAGCGGGCGATGAGACGAGCCGCGATCGCGCCGGCGAGGGTGCGCGCGCGCCGATGCCCGCCGCGCAGGCGGTCGACCTCGTGCGACGTCGTGGTGGTCATTCGCCCATCGCCGCCAGGGCGTCTCCGACCGCACGCATCGCAGCCGGCCAGGGGGTCAGAATCTCGACGAGTTGGTCCTCGATGCGCCGCCACGCGGGCAGCCGCAGGATGCGCGACTCGGTCACCACGAGCGTCTCGCCGGTCATCTTGCCGAGGAGCGTGAGCGTCTGGGCCGCCGCCGCGTAGACCTTCGCCTGCTCGCTCGGCGTGGCGCTCGCGTCGTTCGCTACGCGCGTGCGCAGCGCGCGCACCTGCTCCATCAGCCGCTGCGCTTCGGCCCGCACCGAGCGGTCGTCGACCGGCTGCGGGTCGGGAGGCGCCGGCTGCGCCCTCCTGCCCGGGGCGCGCGGCTTGCGCTCGACCTGCATCCACGGCTCGTCCCAGGCGCTCGGCGGGATGGCGAACTCCCGCTCGAGCGCGATGCGGTTGGGGACGCCCGGCTTCATCACGGCCGCGATCCACCTCGAGACCTTCGGTTGCGTAGTGCCGACGCGCGCCGCGATCTCGTGCTGCGTCGCGCCGACGCGGCCGAGCATGTACGACCCGCGCGTGCGCTGCGCCCCGGTCACCGGCACTGCCCCGCTTGGCACGTCTGGGTCGGCCCACAGACGACGCCGCACGCGCCGCAGTTGTCGTGGTTGCCGGGGATGGCGATGCAGTTGCCGGTCCCCTTGCAGTCCCAGGAGTTGATGGGGCAGAAGGTGCAGCGGTCGACGACGCACCACGCGACGAGGTTCGGCAGCTTGCCGCACGAGTAGCCGCACGAGCCACAGTTCTCCGGGTCGTGGAGCGACTGCTCGCAACCGTCGACCGCGATGCCGTTGCAGTCGGCGTGGTCGGCCGCGCAGGTGGGGCCGTCCGGTTCCTCCGCGGCGTCGGCGACGTCGGCCTCGAGGACGTCCACCAGCTCCGGCGCGTCGGCGGCGTCGACCTGGTCGTGCCCCGCGTCAGCCTCGGCCGAGGCCTCGACCGCCGACGTGTCGAGACCCGCGTCGACTGCCTCGGCGGGCGGCCCGAGCTCGCCGGGGCCCGAGCCGGCGTCGGGAGTGCAACCAGCGACCACGACCCCGACGATGACCAGCCAGCTCGAGCGCATGTCGTGCACCTCCCGACCGGTGAGACCGTAGCAGGGCGCGCCCCGGGGCATACTGTCGGCGCCAGGGAGCTGCCGCGTCAATTTCTGAGCTGCCGGCGCTCTTGTTCGCCCCCTACTGTTCGACCGGGGGGTGGTTCCCGCGCCTGAGCTCTCTGGCGCAGGCCAAAACCAGGGCCCAACCACCGCGGCGGGGTGGTTCCCGATCCCGGTTCCCCCCTTAAGGGGGTGGGAACCGCGGGAACCACCCCCCCGCCCGAGGTGGTTCCGCTTGTTCCCGGAACCAACCGGAACCACCGGGAACCACGCGCACGCTTGACCGTTCATAGCTCCTCCTCGTGAGTGCTTACGATGCGGAAAACACCGTCCTCGAAAGCCAGCAGGCGCTCGGCTAGGAGCCGCTCGGTCTCGACCAGGACGGGGGACTTCCGCCCGCCGACGACGGCGAACAGACGGTTCTTCGACGTCAGCCTGGCGTTCTTCCCCACGGCCGCGAGGATGCGCGCCCTGACCTCGCTCGAGGTCTTGGCCTCACGCGCTTCGCGGACGGAGCGGGCGTCGAGCTCGGCGTCCTCCTCGCTCGGCATGTCGGTCTCCGTCGCGTCCGCCTGGGCGAAGTGGAGCTTCAGACGGAAGGGCGGGCAGGGCGTGCCGAGGCGGTTCTTCGGCACCTCGACGTCGACCAGGTCCTGCTCGCCCTTGACCGAGCGCAGCGCCAGCATGAGGTCGGCCGCGTACTCGATGGCGCCGGTGCCCTTCGCCGCCGAGAGGCTCTCGCTGTTCTGCGCCGCGAGCTTCGAGCGGTAGGCGCCACGGGCCATCTCGCTGACGAGGATGACCAGCGCGCCCTCGCGCGTGGCGAGGCGCTTGATGGCGGCCAGGGTGACGTCGAGGCGTGCCCGCTCGTCGAGCCCCTCGGCGGCGATGCACCGGACGGTCTGCAGCGAGTCGACGACGACGACGCGCGCGCGCCCGTCATCGGGCGACGAGCGGATGCGGCGCGCCAGGGCCTCGACGGTGCCCTCCGGGTCTGAGCCGTCGATGACGTCTAGGTGCATCGATGCGGCGCGGTGGGCGAGGGAGGTCCACGCCGCGCGTCGGGCGTCGCCGCCGGTGACGCCGTCGAGGTCGTCGCGGTGCAGGCCCTCGCGCTGCCCGATGCGGGTGAGGACGTGCTCGGGCTCCTGGTCGGCAGCGAGGAACCACGCGCGAGCACCGCGCGCCTCGGCGTCGTGCAGGAGCTTGATGGCGAGGCCGGTCTTGTTCGCGCCAGGGGCGCCGGCGAGGATGACCAGGCGCCCGACGGGGGGGCCACCGCGCGTCGCCTTGTCGAGCGTCGGCAGGCC
>CAITLX010000652.1 GCA_903893335.1 uncultured delta proteobacterium
CACACCTTGCGCGAGCCGACGGGCGAGCCCGTCACGGCGCTGCACGTGCCCTCGTGGCCCGGCGCGTTGCACGCCTCGCACTGGCCGCCGCAGGCCTCGTTGCAGCACACACCTTCGGCGCAATGGCCCAGGCCGCACTCGCGGTCGGCGGCGCAGACCGTGCCCTGCGTGAGCTTCGCGGTGCACGCGCCACCCTTGCAGAAGAAACCATCCACGCAGTCGGCGTCGGCCGCGCAGCCCACCAGGCAGTGCCCGCTGGCGCACTGGTACGGCGCGCACGCGACGGCGTTGTCCTGCGTGACGCCGCAGAGCCCGAGGCCGTCGCACACCTGCCGCACCTCCGCGCCGCCGAGGCACAGGTCGGCGCCGCAGCCCTGGCCGGGGCCATACAGCGCGCACGCGCGCGCGCCGTCGCAGGTGCCGCTCGTGCCGCAGGTCGTCGCCGCGCTCGTCGCGCACTCATCGTCGGGGTCTTTGCCAGCGCCGATCGCGCCGCACACGCCGTCCGCTCCGCCCCCCTTCTTGACGGCGCTGCACGCCTCGCAGCCGCCGCCGCACGCCGTGTCGCAGCAGTAGCCGTCGATGCAGTTGCCGGTCGCGCACTCCGACCCGCCCCCGCAGGGCTGGCCGGCACCCTGCACGCCGACGCAATGCGACGTCGCGTCGCAGAAGTTCCCCGGCTGGCAATCGCCCTTGCTCGCGCAGCTCGTGAGGCAGCTGCCGCTCGACGCGCCGCACACGTACGCGCCGCAGCTCGTGCCGCTCGCGCTCACGGCGCACGACATGGGGCCCGCGCACGTCGAGGGTCGGCTCTCGTTGCCCACGCACACCGGATTGCCGCACCCGGTGCCGACCGACCAGTACGCGCAGGCGCGGTTGCCGTCGCACTGACCGCTCAGGCCGCAGCTCGTCTTGAGCGACTCGTCGCAGTCGCCGTCGGGGTCGTTACCCGAGGCGATCGCGCCGCACTCGCCGTCCTTGCCCTGGCCCTTCTTCTGCGCGCTGCACGCCTCGCACGCGCTGCCGCACGCCGTGTCGCAGCAGAAGCCATCGGTGCAGTGCCCGCTGCTGCACTCGACCCCGTCGCTGCACGTGCCGCCCGCGGGCTTCTTGGTCAGACACGCTCCCGCCGAGCAGAACGCGCTCGACGGCGAGAAACAGTCGGCCGCGGAGGCGCACGCCGCGCACATCCCGCCCGCGCAGCTCTGCGGCGCGCACGGCACACCGCCTGCCGAGACCGCGCACACGCCCGGGCCCTGGCACACCTCGCCCACCAGCAGGTTGCCGTTGCAGGTGCCGGCCGCGCTCCCGCAGAGCGTGCCGACCGCCCAGAACGCGCAGGCCCCGTTGCCGTCGCAGTAGCCGTCGGTGCCGCAGGTGCTCTGCGCCTGCTGCGCGCACTCGTTGTCCGGGTCGTGCTGCACGGCGACGGCCCCGCACGCGCCGTCCGAGCCGCCACCCTTCTTCGCGCTGCTGCACGCCATGCAGGTGCCGCCGCACGCGGTATCGCAGCAGACTCCATCCACGCAGAAGCCGCTCGAACACTGTGCGGTCGAGGAGCAGAGCGCTCCGGGCGCCTGCTTGGGCTCGCAGGCGTGACTGGAGCCGTTGCACCAGCTACCCGTCGTGCACTCCGCGTCGCTCGAGCAGGTCGTGGCGCAGAGGCCGGTCGTGGCCGAGCAGACGAAGTTGCCGCACGCCAGGCCGCTCGCGCTCTTGCCGCACGTGCCCGGCGCGGTGCAGACGCTCGGGCGGCTCTCGTTGCCGACGCACGAGGGCGCGCCACAACCGGTGCCGCTGGCCCAGTACGCGCAAGCGCGGGAGCCGTCGCACTGGCCGTTGGTACCGCAGGTGCTCTGCGCCTGCGCCGCGCACTCGTTGTCCGGGTCGGAGTTGACCTCGATGGCGCCGCACACGCCGTCGGCGCCGAGGCCCTTCTTCAGCGCGCTGCACGCCTCGCACGTGCCCGCGCACGCCGTGTCGCAGCAGAAGCCGTCCACGCAGTTGCCCGACAAGCATTGACTCGCGCCGCCGCACGAGGCGCCGGCCGGCTGCGCGCCGACACAGCGCGCGCCATCGCAGAAGTTGCCCCCCGAGCACTGCGCGTCCGTCGTGCACGCGGTCTCGCATGCGCCGGTCGCCGCGCTGCACGCGTAGGCGCCGCACGCGGTTCCGCTCGCGGACACCGCACACGATAGCGATCCTGCGCACATCCGCGGGCGCGACTCATTGCCCACGCACACCGCGCCCGCGCACGTGGTGCCGACCGGCCAGAGGCGACACGCGCGATTGCCGTCGCACCACCCATCCTGACCGCAGGTGCTCTGCGGCTCGCTCACGCACTCGCCGTCGGGATCGGCCGCGGCGGCCACCGGGCCGCACGTGCCGCTCGGCCCCGAACCCTTCTTCACGGTGCTGCACGCCTCGCAGAGCCCGCCGCACGCCGTGTCGCAGCAGAAGCCGTCGACGCAGAACCCGTTGGCGCACTGGCTCGCCACGTTGCACGTCGCCCCGGGCGCCTGCTTGGGCAGGCATTGCGATCCGCTGCAGAAGTGCCCGGTCGCGCAGTCGGCGTCGCGCGCACACCCGGTGGCGCAGGTGCCGCTCGTCGCGTTGCAGAAATACGCCCCGCACGCCGTCCCGCTCACCGTTCCGCAGGCGCGGGCGCCAGTACACTGCTGCGGACGGCTCTCGTTGGCCACGCAGGTGGCGTTGCCGCAGGTGGTGCCGACCGCCCACGTGTCGCACGCGCCGCTGCCGTTGCAGGCGCCGCTTTGGCCGCAGGTGCTCGCGGGCTCCGCCGCGCACTGATCGTGCGGGTCGGTGGCCGCGAGCGCATTGCCACACTCGCCGTCGGCGCCGATCGCCTTGAGCGACGCCGCGCAGGCCTGGCAGAGCCCGGTGCACGCGGTGTTGCAGCACACGCCATCGACGCAGTTACCCGACGCGCACGCGGCGCACGCCCCGGAGACCTGGCAGTCGCTGCCGAGGTCACATGCAGCGCCCTGCGCCTTGCGCGCGACACAGGCGCCGCTGCTCGCGCAGTACGTGCCGCTCGGGCACCCCGCGTCACCGGTGCAGCCTCCCGGGC
>CAITLX010000653.1 GCA_903893335.1 uncultured delta proteobacterium
CGTCGCCCGGCTGCAATCGCTCGCCGCGCGCGCGCGCCTGCTCGCCGCCTACCAGGCCGAGCGCGGCGACCCGGGCTGGGCCGCGCGCGACCTCGAGCGCTACCGCGTCGCGACCGCCGCCGACGTCTTGCGCGCGGCGCGCGCGACGCTCACCGAGAGCGACCGCGTCGTCTTGCGCGTGGTGCCCGAGCCCTCGCGGGGTGCGCGATGAGCCGCCACGCACGCGGCGCTCTCGGCTGGCTCGCGGTGCTCGCGAGCCTCGCAGGCTGCGCGTCTCCGCCCAGGTCTGTCGTCGCGCCGAGCGCGCCTGCGCCCGCCACTTCGGCGACCGCGACCGCTGCGGCCGACCCGCTCGGTCCGAGGCCGTTGCCCGCCGAGCCTCCGGCGTTCCAGCCCGCGCCGCCGACGGTGCTCGCCGGCCCCGAGGGCTCGACCGTGTGGCTCGTCGAGCGCCACGGCCTGCCGCTCGTGTCGATCTCCGCGGTGGTGCCGTGGGGCAGCGCGGCCGAGCCCGCCGCGCAGGCGGGGCTCGCCTGGGTCGCGGCCGACATGGTGGACGAGGGGGCGGGCACCCGCGATGCCCTCGCGTTCTCGACGGCGCTCGACGCGCTCGGCGCGCAGCTCTCGTCGTCGGCCGACCGCGACACGAGCGCGGTCTCGCTCCAGGTGCTCGCGTCGCGCTTCGACGAGGCGCTCGGGCTCTTCGCCGACGCGCTCGTGCGCCCGCGGCACGAGGCGCGCGATTTCGCCCGCGTCGCCGGGCTCTGGCGCGGGGCGTTGCAGGCGCGCGCCGAGGACCCGAACGACGTCGCCCGCGTGGTCACGGCAGCGGCCTTCTTCGGCGAGGCGTCCCCCTACGGCCACCCGCACGACGGCACGCTCGCGTCGGCGGCGAGGCTGCGGCTCGCCGACGTGCGCGCGTGGCACCGCGCGATCTGGCGCCCCGACGCCGCCACGTTCGTCGTGGTCGGCGACGTCACGCGCGCCTCGCTCGAGGCCCAGCTCGCGCGCGCGTTCGCGGGGTGGAAGGCTCCGTCGTCGCCTCGCCCCGCGCTCGCGGCCCCGCCTGCGCCCGCCGCGGCGCGTGGCGTGCGCACGGTCGTCGTCGATCGCCCCGGCGCGCCCCAGGTCGTGCTCTCGCTCGCGCGCGTCGGCGTCGCCGCTGCCGACCCCGATCGCGCGCGCCTCGACCTGCTCAACGTCGCGCTCGGCGGCAGCTTCACCTCGCGCCTCAACCAGAACCTGCGCGAGGACCACGGCTGGACGTACGGCGCGCGCTCGCGCTTCCAGGCCCAACGCGGCGTCGGCGCGTTCGTCGCGCGCGCGGCCATCCGCACCGACGCCATCACCCCCGCGCTCGGCGAGACGCTGAAGGAGATTCGCGCGCTCGCCGCCGAGGGCCCCACGGCCGACGAGGTCGCGAAGGTGCGCGCGCAGGCCGGGGGGGACGCGGTCGAAGCCTACGCCACGCTGCACGGCGTCTCGGCCGCGCTCGCCGCGAGCGCCGGGCTCGGCCTGCCCCCCGACCACGACGCGCGCGCGCTCGCGTCGCAGCGCGCGGCCACGCGCGACGACCTGGCCGCGCTCGCGCGCGCGCACCTCGCGCTCGACGACGTCACGCTGGTGCTCGTCGGCCCGCGCGACGCCGCGACGGCGGCGCTGGCGGCGCACGGTCTGCCCGCGCCCGAGGCGCGCGACGCCGAGGGGCGCGCGGTGCGCTGAGGCGCGAAACGAGCCCGACACCTCACCGACGCTTGCTGCGTGCGACGCTCGCGCCGCGCGGCCCGGTTCGTGGTGCACCGGCGCGACTTGCCCTATGCTTTGATTTCATCTGCGCCGCGGCTACCCGCCCAGAGGTTCGCCCATGTCCCGCACGCTCGTCGCTCTCGCCGCCCTGTTTCCTCTGGCGCTCGCGTCTGCTTGTGGAGGAGCCACGACCGACCTCTTCGCCGGCGACGGCGTGCCGGCTGAATCGCCCGACGCCGGCGGCGGCGACCCGCTCGACGCGTCGCAGGCGCCGGTCGACGGCGCCGCGACGGACGCCGCAGGGGACCACGCGTCGGTCGATGGCAGCGGCGGAGGCGGCGCGGGAGGCCAGCACGTCGACGCAGGCGGCGGCGGCGCGGGCGGAGCGAAGGACGGCGGCAGCGGCGGAGCCGGCGGCAATGGTGGCTCGGGTGGCACTGGTGGCGCGGGCGGCACCGGAGGCTCGGGTGGTGCGGGCGGCTCGGGCGGCACCGGTGGTGCCGGTGGCTCGGGCGGCGGCGCGACCGACGGTGGCACGGGCGGCACCGCGGTCGTCGGCGTCCCGTGCGGCAGCGGCGGCCCCGTGTGCAGCGCTGCCACGCAGCAGTGCTGCGTCTCGTGGGGCGGCAACGCGTGCGCCGACACCGGCAAGTGCGGCTTCGGCAGCCTCGGGCTCGCGTGCGACGGTCCGGAGGACTGCGGCGGCAAGTTCTGCTGCTACGGCGGCTTCGGCGGCTCGTCGTGCGCCGACAAGTGCGCGGCGCCCGGCACCTGGAACGCGGCGACCGAGCTTTGCGATCCCACGCAGCCGACGCCCTGCCACTTCGGCGGCACGTGCAAGGCCATCACCTATCCGGCGGCGCTGCACCAGTGCCAGTGACCTGAGCGGGCAGCGCCGCGCGAGTGCCGCTGAAGTGAGCGGGCGGCGCTGCGCGAGTGCAAGTGAGCTGACCAGGCGGGTGGGCTCCCGGCCGCGCGACGATTTGGGTTGTGTCTCCGCCCCGGCGGCGATCTAACCTTGCCCTTTCGCGCGCACCCCCAAGCGTCGGAGCCTCCCCCATGAAGTACGCAGTCCTCGTCCTCCCGCTGTTCGGCCTCGCGGCTGCCCTCATGCCGGCCTGCGGCGGTCGCACCGAGGCGTTCCCGCTCGACGAGCCGGGTGACGCGGGCGTCGCCGGTGCAAACGCCGACGCTGCGACCGAGACGGGCGCAGGCGGCAGCGCGGGTAACGCCGGCGGCGGCGCGGGCGGAAGCGGCGGCGACGTGGGCGGCTCGGGCGGCGTCGCTGGCTTCGGCGGCGACGCGGGCGGCACCGCGGGCGGAGCAGGCGGCGC
>CAITLX010000654.1 GCA_903893335.1 uncultured delta proteobacterium
GACCGACCGGCTCACGGGCCTCTGGAACCGCCGCCACTTCGAGCGGGTGGCCGGCGCCGAGATCGCGCGCTGTCGGCGCTTCGGCTACGTGGCCTCGCTCGCCCTGTTCGACATCGACCACTTCAAGGCCGTCAACGACACCCACGGCCACAACGCCGGCGACAAGGTCCTCGCCGCCGTCGCCGCGGCGCTCACCGGCGCGGTGCGCGCGTCCGACACGCCCTGCCGCTGGGGGGGCGAGGAGTTCGTCGTGCTCGCGCCGTCGGTCAGCGCCAAGGCCGCAGCGCGCTTCTTCGACGGCGTGCGCGAGGCCATCGCGCGCACCGACGTCGGCGCCCCCGTCGGGAGCGTGACCGTGAGCGTCGGCGTCGCGCAGCTCGCGCCGGGAGAGGAGCTCGGCGACTGGCTCGGCCGCGCCGACGAGGCGCTCTACCGAGCCAAGAGGGCAGGCCGCAACCGCGTCGAGACCTCGGAGGCCGCGAGCGACTCGCCCGAGCACCGCCTCGTGCAGCTCGTCTGGGACCCAAGCCTCGAGTGCGGCGACGAGCGCACCGACGACGAGCACCGACAGCTCTTCGTCATGGGCAACACGCTGCTCGACATGGCGATGACGCCGCACCCCCCCGCGGTCGTCGCGCAGTGCCTCGACGCGCTGCTCGCGCACGTGACCGCGCACTTTCGCGCCGAGGAGGAGATGCTCGCGCGCGTCGGCTACCCGGCACGCGCCGCGCACGCCCGCATTCACCAGGCGCTCACCGACGAGGCGCTGCGACTGCGCGCGCGATTGCAGCAGGGCGCCCTCGGGCTCGACGAGGTCGTGCGCTTTCTCGTCGTGCGCGTCGTGCACGAGCACCTGCTCGGCACCGACACCAAGTTCTTCCCCCACGTCGCCGCCGCGCTCGCCCGCGTGAACTGACGCGCGGCACGGGGTAGCTCAGGGGCGGCGCGCCTTTCGCTTCGGGGGGCTCGGCTCCGCACGAGCCGACCGCTCGGCGCGATCACGCAGCCGCAACAAGGCCGCCACGTCCCTCCTGTCGACCGCGCGATCGACCGCACGCTTGTTGGCCACGAGATCGTCGAAGCCGATCACGGTCACCGAGTGCCCCTCATGGTCGAGCACCACACGCCGCTGCCACGCATCGTCGAACGCCACGCCAGGGATCGCCTGCAACAGATCGACGCGGCACGGGGCTCGGCCAAACCAGGTGATCTCGTCCGGGGCCGAGCGCGCGAAGCCGTCGATGATCGGAGCCGGCACGCCAAACCGCGCGAGCGCCCGGCAAGCCCTCGCGCGGTTGTCAGCGTCGCTCGCGAGCCACAGATCGACGTCCTTCGTCGACCGCGGGCGCCCGTGCACCGAGACGGCGTGCCCCCCGATGATCAGGTAGCGCACGCCTTCGGCGGCGAACGCCGCCAACAGTTGGGTCAAGTCGGGGGGCAGGAGCATCGGGGTGGGCCAGCGACCAGGTCGTCATCGAGAGCTCGAGCGACGCCGTCAGCCGCGCTGCGGGGCCGGCCTCGGCCCAGAACCGCGCGTCCGCCTCGTCGAGCGCGGCGCACGAGGGGACCGTGCCGCCCACCCACCGGCTCGCTGGCCGCTCGCGCGCTGCATGACGACCCGACACGCCCACAGGATAACACGCCCCCCAGCCTGATTAGATATCGAGGTTGCGCACGTTGAGCGCGTTCTGCTCGATGAAGGCGCGGCGAAGCTCGACGTTCTCGCCCATCAGCACGCTGAACAGCTCGTCGGTGCGGCCCGAGATGTCCTCGTCCTTGACCTGCAAGAGCGTGCGGCCGTCCGGGTCCATCGTCGTCGACCAGAGCTCCTCGGCGTTCATCTCGCCGAGGCCCTTGTAGCGGCTGATGACGATGCCCTTGCGGCCGCGCTCGTCGAGGTAGGCGCCGAGCGCCTCGGCGTCGGCGATGACGACGGGCTCGGCCGAGCCCGGCACGCGCACGCGGTAGGGCCCCGGCCAGATGCTGCGCGTGTCCTCCTCGATGGAGAGCACCTGCTGGTACTCGGCGCCGTCGACGAGGGCCCAATCGAGCACCGTCGCGCGCGAGGTGGCGCCGGGGCGAAGCTGCGCGACGAGCCGGTAGCCATGCTCGGCGTCCTTCTGGGCGACGACGTCGAGCGGCTTGAAGTCGGGCCAGCGCTCCTCGAGGAACGCGCGCGTCGCCTTCGCCTTCTCCTCGGCGCGCGTCGCGTCGCGCAGGTCGTCGCGCCCGAGCATCGCGCCGCGCACGGCGGCGGCGACCACGCGCGCGTCGCAGCGGGCGTCGAGCTTGCCGAGGATCTCGCGCTGCTGCTTCATGCGCTTGGCGAGCACGATGAGCTGATCGCCGGCGAGCGCGGGCCCCTTCGAGGCGTCGACGGCGATGCCCTCGACGGCGTTCTCGAGCAGGTGCCGGTCGAGCGCCGCGTCGTCCTTCATGTAGAGGTCCTTCTTGCCCTTGCGCACGCGGTACAGCGGCGGCTGCGCAATGTAGAGGTACCCATTCTCGATGAGCTCCGGCAATTGCCGGTAGAAGAACGTGAGCAGCAGCGTACGGATGTGCGAGCCGTCGACGTCGGCGTCGGTCATCAGGATGATGCGGTGGTAGCGCAGCTTCGAGGTGTCGAAGGTCGACACCCGCTTGCCGCTCTGCACGCCGTCGACGACCTCGGTCTCCTTGCGGTCCTCGGGGTCGGCGAGCCCGCAGCCGAGCGCCGTGATGAGGGTGCCAATCTGCTCGGAGCCGAGCATGCGGTCGAGCCGCACGCGCTCGACGTTGAGGATCTTGCCGCGAAGCGGGAGGATCGCCTGGAAGCGCCGGTCGCGCCCCTGCTTGGCGCTGCCCCCTGCGCTGTCTCCCTCGACCACGTAGATCTCGCACTTGGCCGGGTCCTTCTCCTGGCAATCGGAGAGCTTGCCCGAGAGCGTCGTGATGTCGTTCTGGCCCTTGCGCACGACCTCGCGCGCCTTGCGCGCGGCCTCGCGCCCCTTGGCGGCGAGCACGGCCTTCTCGAGGATCTTGCGGGCGACCGCCGGGTTCTCCTCGAAGAAGCGCGAGAGCTTCTCGGAGACGCCCGTCTCGACGATGCCCTTGACCTCGCTCGACACGAGCTTGGACTTCGTCTGCGAGTCGAACGACGGGTCGGGGTGCTTGACCGAGATGACCGCCGTCAGCCCCTCGCGCACGTCCTCGCCGAGCAGGCCCGCCTTGACGTCCTTCAGCAGGTTCTGCGCGGTGCCGTAGGTGTTGAGCGTGCGCGTCAGGGCCGAGCGCAGGCCCGTCAGGTGCGTGCCGCCGTCCTTGTTGTGGACGTTGTTGGTGTACGCGAAGATCTGCTCGCCATACGTCGAGTTCCACTGCAAGGCGCAGTCGACGACGACCGACGCGCCGAGATCGGTGGGCGCCTCGGCGGTGAAGGAGATGACCGCGGGGTGGATCGGGTCCTTCGCGTGGTTGAGCAGCTCGATGAACTCGCGAATGCCACCGGCGAACTCGTAGTGCTCGCTGCGCCCCTCGCCCCGCTCGTCGGAGAAGTCGATGACGAGGCCGGCGTTGAGGAACGTGAGCTCGCGCAGGCGGCTGGCGAGCTGGTCGTAGCTCCACTCGATGACGGTGAAGATGTCCGTGTCGGGCTTCCACGTCACCTGCGTGCCGGTGCGGTCGCTGTCGCCGATGAGCGCGAGGGGCGTGACGGGCGCGCCCTTGCGGTACTCCTGCAGCCACACGTGGCCCTCGCGGCGGATCTCGAGCTTGAGCCACTCGGAGACGGCGTTGACGGCGCTGACGCCGACGCCGTGCAGGCCGGCGGAGACCTTGTAGCTCGCGTGGTCGAATTTGCCGCCCGCGTGCAGCACCGTCATGACGAGCTCGGCGGCGCTGACGTCGCGCCCGAGCTTCTTGGAGTGCTCGACGTGGGTGCCGGTGGGGATGCCGCGGCCGTCGTCCTCGACGGTGACCGAGCCGTCGAAGTGGACGGTGACGCGGATGCGCTTGCAGTAGCCGGCGAGGTGCTCGTCGACGCTGTTGTCGACGACCTCCCACACCAGGTGGTGCAGGCCCGAGCCGTCGTGCACGTCGCCGATGTACATGCCCGGACGCTTGCGCACCGCCTCGAGCCCCTCGAGGACGGTGATGTTGTCCGGGTTGTAATTGGAGGCAGGTGCCGGCGGGACGGGCGGCGTGGCGGCGTCGGACATGGGCGCTTTCGGAGCCTCGACGCGCGGAGGGGCGTGCGGCCAGTGGGCTCGGCTCGCACCCCCGCTCGGAGGATTGAAGATTCTACCCTTTTTCGCGCTCCTTCGCAAGCAATCGCTCGCCTGCTTTCGCTTGTGAAATCGAGCGGTTGCGGGCGGGCGAAGCGCTAACCGCCCGAGGCCCCCACCACCGCCCCCGCCGCGAGGCGCAGGTCGAGCCTCCGGTCGGCCCCTCCGCCGGGCGCGACGATGAGATCGGGGCGCGTCGTGGTGAGGAAGATCTGCCCCGTCTCGGCGCCGAGCAGCCCGAAGAGCGCCTCGGTGCGCCCCGGGTCGAGCTCGCTCGAGACGTCGTCGAGCAGCAGCACGGGCTCGACCCCGCGCGCGTGTCGGATGCACGCGAGCTCGGCCAGCTTGAGCGCGAGGGTCAGCGCGCGGTGCTCCCCCTGCGAGGCCTCCGAGCGCGCCGCGCGCGCGTCGAGCGCCACGGCGAGGTCGTCGCGCCCCGGGCCCACCGACGCGCTGCCCCGGTGCCGGTCGCGCTCGCGGGTCGCCGCCAGCCGCTCGGTGAGCTCGGCCGCGTCGTCGCTGCCTCCGGGCTCGTACGCCAGGGCGACCTCGCGCGCGCCGCGCGTGATGGCCGCGAAGGCTGGACCCGCCTCGGCGGCGAGCCTGCGGGCTGCCTCGGCCCGTACGCGGGTCAGCGCGGCGCCGTGAAGCCCCATCAGGTGCTCGAACGCGTCGAGGTCGGGCGCCGACGTGCCGCGGTCCTCCAGGGCGCGCTGGCGCGACCGTGAGGCCTCCGTCCAGCGCGACGCGTGGTCGAGCGACGAGGGGTCGACGAAGAGCCCCACGCGGTCGAGCAGCGTGCGCCTGCCCGCCGCCGGCCCCGCCGAGAGGGCGAGGTCGCCGGGGTGGAAGACGACGACGGGCGTGCGCACGGCGTACGCCGCGTGCGTCGCGGGGCGCTTGCCGTCGAGCATGACCCTGCGCACGCCGCGCGCGTCGAGCCCCACCGTCTGTTCGCGCGCCTCGCCCCCCTCGTCGACCCGCAGCCGTACGCTGCCGGCCTCCGCGCCGTGCCCGACGAGCTCGCGCAGGCGCGTGGCGCGAAACGAGCGCGTGGTGCACGCGAGGTAGAGCGCCTCGAGCAGGCTCGTCTTGCCCTGGCCGTTGTCGCCCGACACGACGTTGAGCCTCGGCGACGGCGCGACGTCGACCCGCGCGAGGTTGCGCAGGCTTCGCACCGACACCTCGGCGATGGCGAGGCTCCTGTGGGAGGACACGCGCCTCGGCGCCTCTCTCGAATCAGACGCGCAGCGCCATCGCGCGCGCTCAGATCCGCATCGGCATGATGACGGCGCGGAAGTCGCGCGTCGCGCTCTCGCTCGCGGGGCGCACGACGGCCGGATCGAGGTCGCCGCCGATGCCGAGCACGATCTCGTCGTCGTCGAGCGAGCCGAGCACGTCGAGGAAGTACTGCGCGTTGAAGCCGATGGTCACCGGAGCGCCCGCGTAGTCGGCCGAGACCTCGTCGTAGGCCTCTCCCGTCTCGGGGCTCTCGCTCTTGATGCCGACCTTGCCCGGCGACACCTCGAGGCGCACGCCGCCGGTGCGGTCGCTCGCCGCGAGCTTGACGGCCTTGAGCGCGTCGATGAGCGCGACGCGCGGCAGGCGCACCGAGCGCTCGGTCGACTGCGGGATGACCTGCGCGTACGGCGGAAACTGCGCGTCGACGAGCTTGACCGAGAAGCGCACGCCGCCGATCTGGAAGAAGGCGTTGGGCCCGCTCTGCTGCACGATGGCGCGCGGGCGCTGGGCGGTCTCGTCCTTGCCGGCGTCGCGCGAGGCGTCCTCGCGGCCACGGTCGGACAGCGCGCGAAGCTCGCGAACGGCCTTGAGCGGCACGAGCATCGTCGCGCTCGCCTTCATGCCCTCGATCGTCGCCTCCATCTTCGAGAGGCGGTGGCCGTCGGTGGTGACCATGCGCACGCGATCGCCGTCCCACTCGAACAGCGCGCTGTTGAGCGCCGCGCGCGTCTCGTCGGTCGAGATCGAGAAGTGCGTGCGGGCGATGAGCGTCGAGAGCAGGTCGAGCTCGATCTCGAACGTGGCCGCGCTCGCGTCGGGCTCGGGCAGCGACGGGAAATCGTCGCCCGGCATGCCGTGCAGCTTGTACTCGCGCGCGGACGACGCGCTCTTGAGCTTGGCCAGCCCGCCGTCGCCGGTGACGATCTGCAAGGGGCCGTCGGGCATCATCTTGATGCGCTCGTACAGATCGCGCGCGGGCACCGCGATGCTGCCCCCCTTCTTGATCTGCACGGGGATGATGCCGCTGACCGAGACGTAGAGGTCGGTCGCGGCGATGCGAAGCTCGCTCGTTCCCTGCGTCGAGAGCAGCACGTTGGCGAGCACGGGCATCGTGCTCTTCTTGTCGGCGACGCCCTGGCAACGCTCGACGAGGCGAACGATGTCACGCTTGGTGACGGTCAGATCCATGCGGTGTCCCTCGGGCCGAAGTGGGGGCTCTCGACGAGCGTCTGGCTTCTTCTCATGAAAGAGTAGTGATGTCGATAGGGGCTGTGGACTCTGTTGGTTTCCCCGATAACCGTTCGATTTCGAAGACTTGAAACGGCCTGGCCTGGGGACAGTCGCGGGACGAAACGGGGAGTAGTCGTGGACGGTTCGGCCCCCGGCCAGTAGCCCCC
>CAITLX010000655.1 GCA_903893335.1 uncultured delta proteobacterium
GGCGTCGCGCGCGAGCTCGGCCACGCGCCCACGCTGCGCGCGCTCTACGCGCGACGCGCCGACCGGGCCGACGCCCCCGCGATCGCGGCCGAGTGGCTCGTGGCGCTCGCGGACGCCGAGCTTCTCGACGGTGACGGCGCCGCCGCGCTCGCGACCCTGCGCCGCGCCGCGGCGCTGGCCGACCTCGACCCCGAGGCGCTCGAGCTCGGCTGCGCCGTGCGCGAGCGCATCCTCGAGCGAACGCCGCGCGACGCGGCCGTCGCCGAGCGCCTCGCGAAGGGCTGGCTGCGCGCCGGCCGCCTCGAGCGCGTGCCGTCGGCGTACCGGCTCTGGATCGACGCGCTCGACGACGACCGCGAGGTCGTCGAGCGCGTGCTCGAGCTCGAGCCCATCGCGCGCAGCGCAGGCGCCGACGACGAGCTGCTCCTGCTGCTCGATCGCGTCATCGCGCGCGACTCGGCCGCCGTCCGCGCGTCGCGCGTCGAGCTGCAGACGGCCCGCGCCCGCGCGCTCGCGGCGACCCCCGAGGGTGTGGACGAGGCGGCCGCCCTCTACCGCCGCGTGCTCGCGAGCGAGGGCGACGCCCCCGAGGTGGTGGCGGCGTTCGCCGAGCTGCTCTCGACGAGCGCGCCGACCGCGCAGCGCCTCGACGACGCGCGCTTCCTGTTCGGGCGACGCATGGCGGTCGCGAGAGGCGTGGAGCGCGACCGCATCGAGGACGAGCTCGCGGCGTGGCTCGCCGATCACGGCGGCGCCGACGAGGCGCTGGCGCTGGTCGAGGGGCGCCTGTCGTCCGACGGCGCGCGCGAGCCGAGCGTGCTGCGCGTGCTGCGGATGGCCGTCGCGGAGCCCGCGACCCGGGTGCGCGCCGCGGCGCTGCTCGACGCCGCGGTCGACCACGGCGTGGACCTCGACGAGGCGGTCGCGAGCCTGCGCGCGCTGCTCGCGACGCCTGCCGACGACCCCGAGCTGGCCGGCGCACGCCCGCGCTGGACGGCGCGGCTGCTCGCGCTCGTGGCCGATCGCCCCGAGGACGCCTTCGCCATCGCGCTCGACGCGCTCGCCGAGGCTCCGCTCGCCGACGAGGTGTGGGACCGCGCCGAGGCCCTGGTGCGCGTGCTCGAGCGCCCCGAGCCCCTGGCGGCGGCCTACGTGCGCGCGCTCGAGCGCGCGACCGACGCGGTCGCCGCCGAGGCGATCGGGCGCCGCGCGGTCGATTTCCACCACGAGTGGTTCGACGACGAGCAGCGCGACACCGCCCTGCTCGAGCGGGTGCTGCACGTCGCGCCGACGGCCGAGTGGGCGTTCGACCGCCTCAAGGTCGCGTACGACTCGGCCGAGCGTTACGACGACCTCTTCGCCCTCTACGACCGCATGATCGCGGTCGCGCCGGGCGCCGAAGCGCGCGTCGCCATGCTCGACGAGGCGGCGCAGGCGGCGGGCGACTTCTCGGCCACGCCGGCGCGCGCCATCGGCTACCTCGAGCAGATCCACGCCCTGCAGCCTGCTGACGCGCGCGTCACCTCCACGCTCGAGCGTCTCTACGAGCGACACGAGCGTCACCGCGCCCTCATCGATCTGCTCGGCGAGCGGCTCGGCCGCGACGGCGACGCAGAGGTCGCGGCGACGCGCCTGCGCATCGCCGACCTCTGGCTGCGCGACGCCGACGGCGTGTCGGCGGCGCTCGCGACGCTGGAGCCGCTGGTCGAGGTCGGCCTCGCCACCGAGGCGATGGTCCCGCTGCTCGAGCGCATCCTCGAGCGCACCGACGCGGACGCGACGCCGACCGTGCGCCACCGCGCCGCGACGCTCCTGGCCGGGCGCTACCGCGCGAGCGGCGCGACGCGCGATCAGGTGCGCGTGCTCACCGTGGCGCTCGAGGCCAAGGTCGATCTGCCCGAGGCGATCGCGCGGCGTCGAGAGCTCTACGCGCTGCGGCTCGACGACCTCGGCGATCGCGCCGGCGCGTTCGACGAGGCCGCGGCGCTGCTCGGCCTCGCCCCCGACGACGCGGAGACGCGCGAGCGGCTCGAGCGCCTCGCCTCCGAGCTTGGCCTGCACCAGGCCCACGCCGACGTGCTCGCGAGCGCGGCCGACGCGTGCGCCGCCCCCACGGTCTCGGCCGCGCTCTGGGTGGCGGCCGCGGCGATCCTGCGCGAGCGGCTCGGCAAGCCCGCCGTGGCGATCGAGCTGCTCACCCGCGCGCTCGACGCGGCGCCGCGCGAGGCTCCCGTCGCCCTCGAGGCCGCTCGGGCGCTCGACGCGGCGCTCGACGCCGAGGGGCGCGTGGCCGAGCGCTGCACGGTGCTCGAGCGCCTGGCCGAGCTCGAGACGGAGCCTGCGGCTCGACGCCGGGCCCTGCTCGACGCCGCTGCGCTCGCGGCTGACCCGCTCGGTGATCGCGAGCGCGCGGCGCGGTCGCTGCGGGCCGCGCTCGCGAGCGATCCCGACGACGCCGAGGCGCTCGACGCCTGCATCGAGGCGCTCGACGCCCCGGGCCACGAGATCGAGCGCAGGTCGTGGCTCGCGCGTCGCGCCGAGCGCGGGCGCGGCTCCGCCGAGGCGCTCCGCGACTGGATGACCATCGCGCGGCTGTGCGGCGAGCTCGGCGCGGACGACGAGACGATCAGCACGCTGCTGCACGTGCGCCGCGTCTTCGGCCCCGATCCGGCCACGCGCGTGATGCTCGAAGGGCTGCTCGAGCGCACCGGTCGCTTCGCCGAGTGGGTCGCGCTGCTCGGCGCCGAGGCCGAGCGCGCTGCGGGCATCGACGAGCAGGCCGCTTGGCTCGTGCGGGCCGGAGAGGTGTCGCGCGATCGCCTGTCGGACGCGACCGCCGCGCGCGACGCGTTCGTCGAGGCGCTGCGCCGCGACGGCAC
>CAITLX010000656.1 GCA_903893335.1 uncultured delta proteobacterium
AGTTCGCGGTGCGCGAGCGCGGCTTCACCGACGGCGAGGTCGGCGCGAGCATGTCGATCGCGGCGCTCGTGGCGATGCCGTTCGTCTTCTTCGCCGGCAAGCTCGTCGACGCGCTCGGTCGCAGGCGCGGCGCCTCTCTGGTGTTCGTCGCCGCCTCGGCGTCGGTGTTCGGCGCCTACACGCTCGAGTCGCACGCCGCGCTCACCGCTGCGCTCGTGGCGGGCGTGTTCGGCACGAGCGCGGTGCTCCCCGTGCTCAACGCCTACACCGCCGAGCTGTTCCCCACCGCGCTGCGCAGCGACGCGTTCGCGTGGGCCAACAACCTGATCGGCCGCGTCGGCGCCGTCGTCGCGCCCGTCGTCATCGGCGGCGCGGCGCACGCATATGGTTGGGGCCCAGCGGTCGCCGCCACCGCCGCGGGGCCGCTCGTCGCGCTCGGCCTCATCCTGTGGCGGCTGCCCGAGACGGGCGGGCGCGAGCTCGAGGATACGAGCGCCGTCGGCTGAGCCCCCCGCTCGGGTCAGTGCGCCCGAGGCTGGGGGGGCTTGCGCAGCATGCCCCACGAGAGCGTCGGCTCGAGGTTGCCTGCCCAGACCTCCGAGAGCTCGACGCGGTGGATCGACACGCACTTGTGGCAATTCTCGCCAGCCTCGCCGGCGAGCGCGTGGATGCGCGGGTTCTTCAGCACCTCGGCGAGCGGGGTGCGGCCGACGTTGTCGATGGGGCGCGTGCCCCAGTGCATGCAATCGACGACGTCGCCGTTGGCCTCGATGGGGAGCATGAACTTCGGCCAGTGGCAGCGGTACACGGGCGCGCCGCGCTTCATCATGTGCAGGTGCGTGAAGGAGTTGAGCACGGGGTAGCCGCGCCGCTTCAGGTCGGCGACGGCGACGAACGCCTCGGTGAGCTGCGCCTGCGTGGGCGCCCAGTCCGCGAGCTTCGCGTCCGGGTCGTTGGTCGCCGCCTCCTGGCGCATTCCATTGAAGACGCCGAGCACGCCGAGGTCGGCCATGAGATCGCCCATCGCGCGGATGCTCTCGACGTCCACGTTGTTCTTCAGCAGCGTGTAGATGAAGATGATCTGCTTGTTGGGGGCCAATCGCTTGAGCTCGCGCGTCGAGGCCACGATCTTGTCGTAGAGCCCGCGAATGCCGCGGATGTCGTCGTGCAGCTTCGAGGCGTGGTCGAGCGAGATGCAGATGCGATCGACGTGGGGCACGACGTCGTCCATCTTGCGGTCGAGCAGGAAGCCATTGGTCACCATGTGGGTCGCGAGGCCGACCTCCTTGGCGTGGCGCGCCAGCTCGCCGAAGTCGGGGTGCAGCAGCGGCTCGCCCCCCCAGATGGAGAGACCGAGGAAGCCCGCCTCGCGCGCGTCGGAGTAGAGGCGCTTGATCGCCTCGGTCGAGAGCTGCGCGCGAGGATCGTAGAAATCGGGGTTCCACGCGCAGAAGCCGCAGCGCGCGTTGCAGCGCGCCGTCAGCGAGTGCACGAGGTAGAGCGGGTGGCTCCAGTTCAGCTTGGCGCCGACGACGAGGCGAGCGATCTCGAGGGCATTGGGGCGGTGGTTCATGGTCGACTCGACTTCTCCAGCAGGGCTGCCAGTTGCACGACGTGCGCTCGCCGCGCGGCGAGGCTCCGAGGCGAGAGGGGGTCCATCCCGAGGAAGGGACCGAGCACGGGCTCGTAGAGGAAGTAGCCCGCGACGGCGCCAAAGAGGCTGATGGCGCCCTGCAAGGCCGCCTCGTCGCCTCCGAAGTGGCGCTCGAGCAGCGCGCGCAGCGGGCGGACGAACTGCGCGGTGAGGCCGCCGACCTCCTCGTCGCGGTCGAGCACCTGGCGCAAGAGCAGCCGCTGAAGCTGGCGCTCCTCGGCGAGGAAATCGAAGTACGCCCCCGCGAGGCGCGCCGGCGCGCCTGCCTCGCCCGGCTCGGGCATCGCGGCGAGCAGGCGCGCGAGCAGCCGCCCCTGCGCCTCGGTCACCACCGCGTCGTAGAGCGCGCGCTTGGTGCCGAAGTAGTAGTTGATCATCGCCGCGGTGACGCCCGCGCCTGCGCCGATGGTGCGCACCGACGCCGCGTGCAGCCCGCGCGCGGCGAACTCCTCGCGCGCGGCGGCGAGCACGCGGTCGCGCACGGCGACCGGGTCGGTGTGGGTCGAGGGGGCCGGTTCCATGAGGGGGCGCTTCGCTCTAAACAACTGTTTAGCTCCGCGATCCATTCCCCGTCAAGCCTCGCGGGGCTCGCGGGGCGCGGCCGGGGGTCTATGCTGCGCCGATGCCCACGCTCTCGGAGCTTCGCTCGAGCCCGCTCGCCTCGCTCGAGGCGCTCTACCGCGACGCGCCGCTCGCGCCCGCGCCGAGCGGCTGCTTTCGCGGACACGTGCTCGCGCGCGTCGACAACCGGCTCGCGCGAGGCCTGCTCGGCGACGCGATGGTCGGCCCCTTCGAGTGGCTGCCGTTCGGCATCGACTTCGCGCGCTCGGCCTGGTTCTTCGTTCACCCGTCGCTGCGCCTCGGGAAGTTCCGCGCCGAGGCCGGCCCGTCGCGCTGGCGCGACACCGAGGTCTTGCGCCTCACCTACGACGAGTCGCGCCTCCCGCCGCCGGTGCACGGGCTGCTCTACGACGAGCTCAAGCCGCTGAGCGAGACGCTGTGCCTCGGGCTCGGCGGCATCAACACCGGCCCCGGCAAGGGGGACCTCTTCTTCTTCGCGCTCGAGCCCTTCGCGCCCTGACCTCGCCCGCCCGATGCCCCACCTCGTCGTGAACCCTCGCCTCGCCCCCCTCGCGCTCGCGCTCGTCGCGATCGCGGCGTGCGGCGCGGACGACACGCCCGCGCCCACGTTCGACGTCGTGGTGCGGGTGAGCGGCGATCCGGGCCAGCCGGTCGGCGGCGCGCAGATCCTCCTCGGCGGCGCGAAGGTCGGCGCCACGAGCGCCGCGGGCGTCGCCAAGCTGCGCG
>CAITLX010000657.1 GCA_903893335.1 uncultured delta proteobacterium
CCACCGCGCTCCATTGCCCGCCCGCGGGGTGCAGCACGCGCCCGGCGCCCGCGCCGCCGCCGAGCGCGCCGCCGACCGCCCACACGTCGCTGCGCGAGGCGCCCCAGACGCCGAGGTAGACAGCGTCGAGCCCCTCGGCCACGACGCGAAGCGTGGGGGGCGAGGTGCCCGCGGGGGGCGCGGCGTCGTCGTCCACGCAGGCAGGCGCGAGCAGCGCGAGCGCGGGGCAGAGCGCCGCGAGGGCGAGGCGGCGCGTCATTCGACGGTGACGGTCTTGGCGAGGTTGCGCGGCTGATCGACGTCGGTGCCCTTGAGGTCTGCAATGTAGTACGCGAGCAGCTGCGTCGGCAGCACCGTGATGAGCGGAAGCGTCCACTCGGCCACGGGGGGGATGCGCAGCACCTGCTGGGCGAGCGGGGTGATCTCGTCGTCGCCGTCGGTGGCGATCGCGACGACCTGGCCGTCGCGCGCGCACACCTCCTGCACGTTGCCCGACGTCTTCTCGTAGTGGGCGTCCTTCGGGACGATGACGACGACGGGCATCTTCTTGTCGATGAGCGCGATGGGGCCGTGCTTCATCTCGCCGGCTGCGTACCCCTCGGCGTGGATGTACGAGATCTCCTTGAGCTTGAGCGCGCCCTCGAGCGCGATGGGGTAGCCGAGCCCGCGGCCGAGGAAGAGCATGTCGCTGGCCGAGTGCCAGACGCGCGCGACCGCGAGCACCTCGGGGGCGCGCTCGAGCACGGCGCGCATCTGCCCCGGCGCCTCGACCAGGGCCTGGAGCACCGCGCGCGCCTTGCCCTCGTCGAGCGTGCCGCGCCTGCGCCCGAGCCACACGGCGAACAGCAGGAGAGCGCCGAGCTGCGTCGTGAAGCACTTGGTCGAGGCCACGCCGATCTCGGGGCCGGCGTGGGTGTAGAGCGCCGCGTCGGCGGCACGCGGGATGGCGCTGTCGAGCACGTTGGCGATGGCGAGCACCTTCGCGCCCCCCTCGCGCGCGGCCTTCACCGCCGCGAGCGTGTCGATCGTCTCGCCCGACTGACTGACGGCGACCACCAGGTCGTCGGGGCCGAACACGGGCTCGCGGTAGCGCACCTCGCTCGCGACCTCGACCACGGCCGGCACGCGCGCGAGCTGCTCGACCCAGTACCGGCCGGCGAGCGTCGCGTGGTAGCTCGTGCCGCAGGCGAGGAAATAGACGCGGCGGATCGAGGTGGCGACCTCGTCCGAGAGGCCGATCTCGCTCGAGGTGACGTCGCCCGCGCGCAGATCGACGCGTCCGCGCAGGGTGTCCTCGAGCGCGCGGGGCTGCTCGAAGATCTCCTTGAGCATGAAGTGCTTGTAGCCCCCCTTCTCGGCCATCATCGGGC
Source organism: uncultured delta proteobacterium (assembly GCA_903893335.1). Taxonomy (GTDB): domain Bacteria; phylum Myxococcota_A; class Polyangia; order Polyangiales; family Polyangiaceae; genus CAITLX01. Next base: position 1,371 of record CAITLX010000657.1, read on the forward strand.
TCCAGTCGATGCGCTTGGGGGCGCGCACGACGGGCACGCCCGCGACCGTCTCGATGCGGACCGAGCCGGCGCGAAGCTCGGCCATCTCGCCGTCCTCGAGGATGATGACGTCGCGGGTGTGCGCGAGCAGCGCGGGGATGTCGCTGCCGCAGAGCGTCTCGCCCTCGCCGATGCCGATGACGAGCGGCGACGAGCTCTTCGCGACCACGATGCGGTCGGGCGCGGTGCGCGACACGACGGCGATGGCGTACGCGCCCTGCACCTGCTCGAGCGCGCGGCGCACCGCGGCGAAGAGATCGACGATGCCCGCGCGCATCGCGCGGTCGATGAGGTGCGCGACGATCTCGGTGTCGGTGTCCGACGAGAAGCGCACGCCGTCGGCCTCGAGCGCGTGGCGCAGGGCGACGTGGTTCTCGATGATGCCGTTGTGCACCACCGCGACGTCGCCGGCGGCGTGCGGGTGCGCGTTGTGCTCGACCGGTCGGCCGTGGGTCGCCCAGCGCGTGTGCCCGATGCCGAGCGAGCCGGCCAGCGGGTGCGCCGCGAGCGCGACCTCGAGGTTGTGGAGCTTGCCCACGGCGCGCACGATGTCGATCGTCTTGCCGTCGTGGACGGCGAGGCCCGCCGAGTCGTAGCCCCGGTACTCGAGCTTTCGCAGCCCCTCGATGAGCAGCGGGCTCGCGGGGCGAGGCCCGACGTAGCCGACGATTCCACACATGGTTCGCGTCTCCCTCGGCCGGGGAAACTACGTTACGGCAGGGGGTGAGTAAAGGTCGCGCGGGGTCGTGACTGGGGTCCGAGCATGCGGCCTCGACGGCTGCTCCGCCGCGTCGGCGGGGGCGCCTCGTGGCGCGCACGATTGGCGTGAAAGAGGGACATCGCGTAAGGAACGCCCTGGTCACGCCCCGGAATGAGCCGCATGAGCATCACCCTCCTCGACGACGATCGCACCCGCGTGGCGGGCTCGCGCCGCGCGTGGGCGCTGGCACCGGTGGTCGCGCTCGCGCTGCTCGTCGGCTGCTCGCGCGCCTCGCACGACGCCGATCCGCCGCAGCCGCCTGCGCTGTTCCTCGAGGACGCCGCGCAGCGCGAGGCGCTCGCGCGCCAGGCGCTCGTCGTGACCGGTCGGCTCGTGCAACCCGGCGGCGCGGCGATCGCCGCGGCGACCGTCGTCCTCGGGAGCGCGACGGCGAGCGTCGGCGCAGACGGTCGCTTCCGGCTCACCACCGTCCGGCGCAACGACTGGCTCACCGCGCAGGGCGCGGGGCTTCGCACGACGCGCTTCGGCGCGTGGCTCGCGCAGCCCGCCGCGGTCGCCTCGGTCGATCTCGGCGATCTGACCGTCGCCGCGTCGGGCGCCACCCAGCGCGTGCTCTTCGCGGGCGACACCAGCTTCGGCCGACGCTACCTCGACCCGCAGGAGCTCACCGATCGCTACCACGTGCCGCCCGACGACCCGAACGCGCTGGTGCGCGTCAGCGACCCGGCGCCCGGCAGCATCGACGTCGTCTCGCGCCTCGCGCCGCTCTTCGAGACGGCCGACTTTCGGACCCTCAATCTCGAGAGCGCCGTCACCCTCGACCCGGCGACGCCGCACCCGACCAAGGACTACTGCTACTTCACGCTGCCCGGCTCGCTCTCGGCGCTCGAGCGGCTCGGCGTGACGTTCGTCAACGTCGGCAACAACCACATCTACGACTACCAGCAGGCTGGCATCGTCGACACGCGCGCTGCGCTCGACGCGCGCGGCGTCTCGTACTCCGGAGCGGGCGCCACGCCCGACGAGGCCTTCACGCCGTGGCGCACGACGCTCGGCGCGCTGCCCCTCTCGTTTCTCGGCGCGAGCTCGGTCAGCGGCGTCGAGCACCCGATCCACTACAGCGCGTCGGCGACGCAGGGGGGCGCGGCCGACCTCAACGACGACGCCCGGGTGAGGGCCGCCATCGGCGCCGAGCGCGCGGCGGGGCGATTGCCCGTCGTGCAGGTGCACACGGGCATCGAGTACTCGGTCGCGCCGAGTGACTACACGCGCACGCGGCTCGACCTGGCGGCGGACGCAGGCGCGCTCGTCGTCGTCGGTCACCACCCGCACGTGGCGCAGGGCTTCGGCGTCCACGGGGGCGTCCTCCAGCTCTACTCGCTCGGCAACTTCGCCTTCGATCAGGATCGCCACGAGACGATGCTCGGCGCGGTGGCGCTCGTCGACCTCGACGCGCAGCGCGAGCGGCACGTCGCGATCTACCCCGTCTACGTCGAGGATTACCGCCCGCGCCTCGCGGTCGGTGCGCCGGCCAACGCGGTGCTGCGCCGCATGGCCGAGCTCTCCGACCCCTCGGTGGAGCTCGCGCTCGAGCCGGGGCGGCTGCTCGTGTACCGCGCCGGCGAGCGCGCGACGGCGCCCGCCGAGCGCAGCGTGAAGCTCGAGGTGCGCCTCGGCGCCGACGGCGTCGGCGTGGTCGATCTTCGCTCGACCCTCGCCCTGGGCGAGAGCCTGCTGCGCGTCGAGGCCGCGACCGGGGCCTCGCGCGTGCGCGGCGGCCGCGACCTGCTGCTGTACGGCACCTTCGAGGACGAGGACGTCGACGAGGACTTCGGCGAGGCCGCGCGTTACGACGTGACGTCGCTCTACAGCGACGTGTGCGTGTCGCGCGCGCGCAGCGGGATGCAGGGGCTCTGCATGGTGCGCAGCGCGACGAACGTCGCGCCCGCCGTCGTCGCGTTCCGCAACCGCGTGCGCGTCTGGGGCGACGCGACGAACGCGCCGAACCGCGACCTGACCTTCGTGGGCTACGCGCGCGGCGAGGGCGCCGGTCCGCTCACGGTGCGCATGACCTACTACGCGAGCGAGGGCGACGCCGAGTTCGGCGACGAGCAGGTCGCGCAGCTCGCAGGCGGGACGTACGACTGGACGCGCTTCACGTCCGATCTGCACCTGCCGCCCGAGACGACCACCCCCGACGACCCGCTGGTGAACCCGCGCGCGATGCGCTTCTTCCTCGAGCAGCGCGCCCCCGAGTCGGGCGAGGGGGTCGCCGCGTTCGACGACCTCGCGATCGTGAGCTGGGACGAGCCGCTCACCCTCGGCACCTCGCTGCGCACGCCCAACGCCCAGGACTTCCTGCGCGTCGAGGGCAGCGCGGGCTCGAACGTAGCCGTCACCCTCGCGCTGCGCGCGGGGCGCTAGCCCCGCCGAGCGAAGGCGGTCAGCCCCGTCAGGTCAAACCCTGACCCGCCACTGCGTGCCGTCCTTGCCGTCGGCCAGCTCGACGCCGCTCGCGTCGAGCTCGGCGCGCAGCACGTCGGCGCGCGCGAAGTCCTTGGCGGCGCGAGCCGCGACGCGCTCGGCGATCTTCGCGGACACGGTCGCGACGTCGAGCCCACGCACGCGCAGCCGGCGCTCGCGCGTGCGCTCGGCGTACGCCTCGGCCGTCGTGTGCAGCAGCCCGAGCACGTCGAGCGACGAGCGCAGCGCGACCTCGGCGCGCACCGCGAGCGCTCCGCCGACGGCGAGCAGGCGCGCGTCCTTGCGGCGCTTCTCGAGCGTGTCGCACAGCTCGTTGGAGGCCTTGGCCAGCTCGCCCACGACCGCGAGCGCGACGGGGGTGTTGAGGTCGTCGTCGAGGGCGGCCTCGACGCGCTTGCGCGCGCCGTCGATGACGCGCGCGAAGGCCGCGAGCTCCTTCGCGCCCGGCTCGACGTCGTCGGCGGACGCCGCCGCGGCGTGCAGCCGGTCGAGCGTCGCGTACACGTAGTCGACGCGCCGCTCGGCCTCGTCGACGCCGGGGTAGACGACGCGCGTGTCCGTCTTCTCGAGGTCGAACGACAGCGGCCCTCGGTACTGCACGCTGAGGTAGACCCAGCGCAGCGCCTCGGGGTCGTTCGACTCGTAGATGTCGCAAGGGCGCACGAAGTTGCCGAGCGACTTCGACATCTTCTCCTTGTCGACGTTGAGAAAACCGTTGTGCATCCACACGCGCGCGAGCGGGCCCTCGCCCGGGTGCGCCGCCTCGCTCTGCGCGATCTCGTTCTCGTGGTGGGGGAAGATGAGGTCCATCCCGCCGCCGTGGATGTCGAAGCCGTGGCCGAGGAACTTCGCGCTCATCGCCGAGCACTCGATGTGCCAGCCCGGCCGCCCCTTGCCCCACGGGCTCGCCCAGCCGAACGCGTCGTCGGTCGAGCAGCCCTTCCACAGGGCGAAATCGAGCGGATCGCGCTTGCTCTCGTTGGCCTCGACGCGCGCGCCGACCTCGAGCTCGTCGATCTGCCGGCGCGACAGCTTGCCGTAGCCCTCGAAGCTGCGGACCGAGAAGTAGACGTCGCGCGCGCCGCTCGGCATCTCGGCGACGTAGGCGCTGCCGTTGGCGACGAGCGTCGCGACGAGCGCGACGATCTCGGGGATGGTCTCGCTGACCTTCGGCTCGTGCGTCGGCGCGGCGCAGCCGAGCGCGCGCATGTCGGCCTGGTAGATGGGGGCCATGCGTGCCGACAGCGCGAGCGGCTCCTCGCCGCGCTCGCGCGCGCGCTCGACGATCTTGTCGTCGACGTCGGTGAGGTTGCGCACGTACGTGACGCGGTTGCCCTTCGCGGCCAGGTGCCGCACCAGCACGTCGAACACGACCGCGGGGCGCGCGTTGCCGGCGTGGGCGATGTCGTAGACGGTCGGCCCGCAGACGTAGACGCGGGCCTCGCCCGGCACCTTCGCGACGAACGGCTCGACGCTGCGGGTCAGCGTATTGTACAGATGAAGCGAAGACATGCGTGAGCGGGGGTATAGCGGCGCGCGCTCCGCGTGTCATCCGAGCTGGACCGAGCGCCTGGTCCACTCGAAGCTCTCGACGCCCGCGGGGGCCTTCGAGGTCGTCTGCGCCGCCGACGTCGTGGTCTTCGCCGCCTTCGCGCGCGGGCGCGACGGCGTACGCGAGCGCGACGCCTACCTGGCGCGCGCCTGGCCCGGCGCGACCTGCGAGGCCGGCGCGCTGCCGGGCTCGGTCGCGCGCGCGTTCGGCAAGTACTTCGAGGGCAAGCACGCGGCGCTCGACGGCCTCGAGATCGCCGTGTGCGGCACCGCCTTCGAGCGTCAGGTGTGGGGCTGCCTGCGCACGGTCGCGGTCGGCTCGACCACGACGTACGGCGCGGTCGCGAGCGCGGTCGGTCGCCCGACGGCGGCGCGCGCGGTCGGCGGCGCCACGCACCGCAACCCCGTCGCGCTCGTGGTGCCCTGCCACCGCGTCGTCGGCTCGCGCGGCGCGCTCGTCGGCTACGCGGGTGGCCTCGGCAAGAAGGCCTGGCTGCTCGGGCACGAGCGCGGCTGACCCTCTCCGGGCGCGTTCCCCGACGACCTCGCGGCGGCGTTCAGCTCCAGGGATCGCGCCGGCCGCTGGGGCGCCGCGCAGGGGCTTGCCAGCCGCCCCATCGCTCGGCGGTGACGAGCGTTCGCCCGAGCGTGAAGGGTTTGACGAGCAAGAGCCCGGCGACGAACCCGCCGATGTGCGCGAAGAACGCGACGCCCCCCGCGCCGTGGCGCATCGACGCGAGCGACGACACGCCGCTCAGCAGGTTGAGCACGAAGAACTCGAGGATGACGAACCACGCCGGCAGGTCGAAGAACAGCCCGTAGGCGAACCAGAAGAGCGGCACGGGGTTGACCACCGTGATGGGCGAGCGCGGGTAGAGCGCCATGTACGCGCCGAGCACCGCGGCGATCGCGCCCGAGGCGCCCACCATCGGCACCGGCGAGGTCGGGTCGACGGCCATCTGCACGAGCGCGGCGGCCACGCCGCCGAGCAGGTAAAAGAGCAGGTAGCGGCGGTGCCCGACGGCGTCCTCGACGTTGTCGCCGAAGATCCAGAGGTAGAGCATGTTGCCGCCGAGGTGGCCGAGGCCCCCGTGCAGGAACATCGCCGAGACGATGTGCGTCGACTCGACGAGCGGGTCGCGCACCAGCTCGCGCGGCACGAAGCCGTACGCCTCGGCGACCGTCTGCGCGGGGACGCCGGCCTCGTCGAGCGCCATCTGCCAGACGAAGACCGCGACGTTGGCCGCGATGAGCAGGTAGTTGACGACCGGCACGGAGCGGGTCGGCAGCCGATCGCGGACCGGGAACATGCGAAGGCCAAGGTAGAGCGGCGGGGGCCGGGGCGCCACCCGAGGCGACGGACCGCCCCTGCGTGGTAACGTCCGCGCGACCATGCGCGGCTTCGCCACGGCTCTCGCCCTCTCGCTCCTCGCGGCCTGCTCGGGCGCACGCCTCGAGGGCGGCGTCTACCGCGCCGCAGGCGTCGCGTTCCGCGTCGGCGAGGTGCCCGCTTCCTGGCGCGCCCTCGACGTCTCGGGCGCTCGCGTCGCGTTCCGCGACGACGCAGCCGGCGCGACGACCTTCGTCAACGCGCGCTGCGGCGAGCCGGGCGACGACGCGCCGCTCGTCGCTCTGACCCAGCACCTCTTCTTCCTGCTCACCGATCGCCAGGTCGACGAGCAGGGCGTGGTGCCCTTCGACGGGCGCGAGGCGCTGCACACGCGCATGCGCGCGCGGCTCGACGGCGTGCCGAAGGCCTACGACGTCTACGTCCTGAAGAAGGATGGCTGCGTCTACGACCTCGTGCAGATCGCCGAGCCCGAGCGCGCCGAGCGGGCACGGCCCGCGTTCGAGGCGTTCGCCCGCGGCTTCCGGGCGCTGGGGGACGAGAAGTGACCGCTCCGCAGCCGCCGCACGATCGCCCCTCGGCGCCGCCTGCGCCCCCTCGCATCTCGCTGTCGCACGTGCCGCCGCCGGCCAAGCCGGGGCCGCCGCTGCTCGCGCAGCTCGGCGGGGAGTTTCTCGCGCTGCTCGATCACCTCGGCCGCGTGGGCTCCATCTTCGCGGGCGCGCTGCGCGCGATGTGGGTGCGCCCGTTCGAGGTCGGCGCGACCATCTACCAGATGGAGTCGCTCGGCGTGGCGTCGGTCGGCATCGCGTCGGTCACGGCCATCTTCATCGGCATGGTCATGGCCGTGCAGTTCGCCTTCGGCCTGCAGAAGTTCGGCGGCATGGAGTACACGGGCCGCATCATCGGCCTGTCGTTCTCGCGCGAGCTCGCGCCCACGCTCACGGCCGTCATCGTCGGGGGGCGCATCGGCTCGGGCATGACCGCCGAGGTCGGCTCGATGGCGGTCACCGAGCAGATCGACGCCATCCGCGCGCTCGGCGCCGACCCGATCAAGAAGCTCGTCGTGCCGCGGTTGCTCGCCGCCATCGTCGTGATGCCGGTGCTCGCCGCCTTCGCGCTCGTGCTCGGCTTCTCGGGGGCGATGTTCGTCGTCAGCTCGCAGTTCAACATCCCCGCCGGCTTCTTCCTGCACACCGCGCTCGGCTCGGTCGGCATGGGCGACTTCGCGAGCGGCATCGCCAAGTGCCCCATCTTCGGCATCATCATCGCGCTGGTCGGCTGCTACTTCGGGCTCACCACGACGGGCGGCACCGAGGGGGTCGGGCGCGCCACCACGCGCTCGGTCGTCGCCATCTCCATCAGCATCCTCATCGCCGACTTCTGGCTGACCAAGCTGTTCATGACGATCTGGCCGCAGTGATGCGCGCGCCGGCCACGCTGCTGCTGGTCTCGCTCGCGGCGCTCGCGTGCGTGGGGCTCGACGCGGGGCGCCGCGCGCGCGCGGCCCGGCGCGACGAC
>CAITLX010000658.1 GCA_903893335.1 uncultured delta proteobacterium
GTCGCGTAGCCACCGATGCGCTCGCCGACCTTGCGCCAGATCGCCTGGAACACCGTGGTCGAGCCCGTGAAATGCACCCCCGCGAGCGAGCGGTGCGCGAGCGCGGCGCCCACGGTCGCCTCGGGCTCGCCGGTGACGAGGTTGATCACGCCCGGCGGCAGGCCGGCCTCCTCGAGCAGACGCAGCACGAGGTTCGCCGAGAGCATCGCGGCCGCCGCCGGCTTCCACACGACGGTGTTGCCCATCAGCGCAGGGGCCGTCGGCAGGTTGCCCGCGATGGCCGTGAAGTTGAACGGCGTGACGGCGAGCACGAAGCCCTCGAGCGGCCGCGGCTCCATCACGTTGCGCGTCCCCGGCGCGCTCTCGGGCTGCTCGGCCTGCACGCGCCCCGCGAACCACGCGTTGAACCGCAGGAAGTCCACGAGCTCGCACGCCGAGTCGATCTCGGCCTGCTGCACCGTCTTGCTCTGGCCGAGCATCGTCGCGGCGTTGAGCCGCGCGCGCCACGGGCCCGCGAGGAGATCGGCCGCGCGCAGGAAGACCGCCGCGCGCTCGGTCCACGGGAGGCTCGCCCACCCAGCGTGCGCCTTGCTCGCTGCCTCGATCGCCCGCTCGACCTCGCGCGGGCCCCCCTGGTGCACGCGCGCGAGCAGCAGCGGGTGCGCGTGCGGCGCGCGCACCTCGTGCAGCGCCCCCGTCTCGACGCGAGCGCCGCCGATGGTCAGCGGGATCTCGGCCGTCTCGCCCGCCATCGCGTCGAGCGCCGCTCGCAGCGCCGCGCGCTCGGGCGTCCCGGGCGCGTAGGAGAGGACGGGCTCGTTCCGAGGAACCGGCAGCGCAGGCGGGGCGTCGGACATGGGCGGCAGCGTACCGCGGAGCGGGGTGGCGAGGTTGGCTGCCCCGGCCAGATGGGCTGCCCCGGCCAGATGGGCTGCCCCGGCTTGAAAGCCGAGGCAGCCGGCCGGATCGGGCCGGGCCGTGTCCAATGGACGTCCAATTGGACGCCCATTGGACGGTCCTGGGGGGAGCACGATCGGCGGCGCTGCGAGCGCGACGCGGCACCGAGGAGGCCCGCACCCGGAGGGTCGGTCGCATGCTCCCCGATGAGGAGGAATCCCTCCGGAGGGTCGCCGTGACCCGGATCCGTGAGGAGGAACCCTCCCGGAGGGTCGATGCAACCCGACTCCGTGAGGAGGAACCCTCCCCGGGGGTCGATGCGACCCGGATCCGTGAGGAGGAACCCTCCCGGAGGGTCGAGGCGACCCGTCTGGAAGAGGACGACTCGCCTGGGAAAGGGGCGGCGAGCCGATCGGAGGACCTCTCCTCGTCGCACCGAGTCGGGGCGACCTTCGGGGACGAGCGCTCCTCGCGCCGGAGGGTCGAGGCGACCCGGATCGGTGAGGAGGAACCCGCCCGCCGGCTCGTCGAGACCTGTCTGCGCGAGGACGACTCGCGCGGGGAGGTCGGGCAGACCCGCTCGGAGCAGGTCTCCTCGCCGCACCGGTTCGGGGCGACCTTTGGCGACGACCGCTCGTCACCGAAGTGGGTCGAGGCGAGCTTCGCAGAGGCGTGCTCCTCGGCGTGGACGGTCGGGGCGAGTTCTGGAGCGGAGTGCTCCTCAGGTCGGGGCGGAGCGGTCGACCGGAAGCGCTTCGGGCGCGCGATGCAGAAGGCGGGCTGACCGGGCGCGTCGCCTTGCCCTCACCCGCCGGCTGGACGGGCGGCGCACGCGTCCCCTCTCCCGCCGCGGGAGAGGGGCGCGATGACAACTTCGCGACGCGAGGGGTGAGGGCCGGGAGCACGGCGACGTGCGCGCGTGCCTCGCGTTCACCGCCGACCGCGAGCTGCGCCGAACCTTCGTGCCCAGGGACGGAATCGAACCGCCGACACGGGGATTTTCAATCCCCTGCTCTACCGACTGAGCTACCTGGGCATGGTCCGCGTCGGCGGGCCACTCGGGACCGGCCGACGCTGAACGGCCGCGGAGACTGCCGCTCGCGCGCGCGTCTGTCAACCTCCGCGCGCACCGCGACGCGCGAGCGCGGGCGCGCGTCGCACGCGGCGCTATCGTGAGCGTTTCTCTCCCCATGCACCGCCGCCGCGCCCTCGCCTGCCTCGCGTCGATCGCGTCGCTCCCGCTGGCCCCGGCGTGCTCCCGAGCCGAGCCCCGAGCCATGACCACGCCCCCTCCGAGCCCGCCCCCGAGCGGCGCGACGCGCATGCCCGTCGTCTTCGCCGCCCACGGCGCTCCCATCCTGCTCGACGAGGCCCCCTGGGTCGCCGAGCTCGCCGCCTGGGCGCGCGCGATGCCTCGCCCCACCGCCATCCTCATGGTGTCGGCCCACTGGGAGCGCCGCCCCGCGACGCTCGGCGCGACCGCGCCCGTGCCGCTCGTCTACGACTTCTACGGCTTCCCGCAGAAGTACTACGAGCAGACCTACGCGGCCCCCGGCGCACCCGCGCTCGCCGCTCGCGTGCGCGCGCTGCTCGCCGCGCGCCAGCTCGGCGTCGCCGACGCGCCCGATCGCGGCCTCGACCACGGCGCCTACGTGCCGCTCGTCGCGATGTACCCCGCCGCCGACGTGCCCGTGCTCCAGCTCTCGCTCCCGTCGCTCGCGCCCGCCGAGCTCGTCGCGCTCGGCCGCGCGCTCGCGCCGCTGCGCGACGAGGGGGTGCTCGTCTTCGGCAGCGGGTTCCTCACGCACAACATGTCGTACGCGTTCCAGAAGGGCATCCCGGCCTGGGCGCGCGAGTTCGACGCCTGGTGCGAGGGGGCGTTCGGCAAGCTCGACGTGGACGCCGTGGCCGACTTCCTCGCGCGAGCGCCCGGCGCGCGCGAGGCACACCCGCGCACCGAGCACTTCGTGCCGGCGATCGTCGCCGCAGCGGCCGCCGCCGAGCACGGGGGGCCCGTGACCTTCCCCATCACCGGCTGGTGGATGGGCGGCGCCTTCACGCGGCGCTCGATCCAGTTCGGCTGAGCGGGCGCCCGGCGCTCGAACCCCGGGCTGACCGATCGAACGCGCTCGCCGCGCTCAGTTGAGCAGCGCGGCGCCCTCGGCGGGCTTCGGCGGCGCGGTGCCCTCGAAGCGGAACACGAGCTTGCCCTCGGCCTCGTCGACCTCGACGTGCCCGCCGTCGGCCAGCCGCCCGAAGAGCAGCTCGTCGCCGAGCGGACGCTTGACCTCGTCCTCGAGCAGACGCGCGAGCGGGCGCGCCCCCTGCTCGGGGTCGTAGCCCTTGCGCGCGAGGTGCGCGACCGCGCGCTCGCTCAGCGCGAGGGTGACCTTGCGCTCGGCGAGCAGCGACTCGAGCTCGCGCACGAGCTTGGTGACGATGCTCGCCATGACCTCGGGGGCGAGCGGGCCGAAGGCCACGCGCGCGTCGAGCCGGTTGCGGAACTCGGGGCTGAACGCCGCCTTGAACGCGCGGTCGTCGTCGCCGACCTTGCCGCGCTCGCCGAAGCCGACGCGCGTCTGCGCGAGATCGCGCGCGCCGACGTTGCTCGTCATGATGAGCACGACGTGGCGGAAATCGACCGATTTGCCGTTCGCGTCGGTCAGCGTGCCGTGGTCCATCACCTGCAAGAGCACGTTGAAGATGTCGGGGTGCGCCTTCTCGATCTCGTCGAGCAGCAGCACCGCGTGGGGCGTCTTCGCGATGGCGTCGGTGAGCAGGCCGCCTCGGTCGAAGCCGACGTAGCCCGGCGGCGCGCCGATGAGCCGCGAGACGGTGTGCCGCTCGCCGTACTCGCTCATGTCGAAGCGCATCAGCTCGATGCCGAGCGCGAGCGCGAGCTGACGCGCGAGCTCCGTCTTGCCCACGCCCGTGGGCCCGGTGAAGAGGAACGAGCCGATCGGCTTGGTCGGGGCGCGCAGCCCGGCGCGCGCGAGCTTGATCGCCGAGGCGACCTTCTGCACCGCCTCGGGCTGGCCGAACACCCCGGCGCCGAGCGTCGCGTCGAGATCGCGCAGCCGCTCGCGGTCGCTCGTGCCGACCTGGCGCGGGGGGATCTGCGCCATCTTCGCGACGACCGCCTCGATGTCGGCCGCAGAGACGCGCGGGCGGCCCGCGAGCTTGGCGCTCGCACCGGCCTCGTCGAGCAGATCGATCGCCTTGTCGGGGAGCTTCTTGTCGCGCAGGTAGCGGTCGGCGAGCTGCGCGGCGGCGTCGAGCGCCTCGTCGTCGTAGGCGACGCCGTGGAACTCCTCGTACTTGGCGCGCAGGCCGCGCAGGATGCGCGAGGTCTCCTCGACGCTCGGCTCGGAGACCTCGATCTTCTGGAACCTGCGCGACAGCGCGCGGTCGCGCTCGACGTGCTGGCGCCACTCCTGGAACGTGGTGGCGCCGATGCACCGAAGCTGCCCCGACGAGAGCGCGGGCTTGAGCAGGTTGCTCGCGTCCATCGTGCCGCCCGACACCGCGCCCGCGCCCATCACCGTGTGAAGCTCGTCGATGAAGAGGATGCTGCCCGGCTGCGCCGTGAGCGCGGCGATGACCGCCTTGAAGCGCGCCTCGAAGTCGCCGCGGAACTTGGTGCCCGCGAGCAGCGCGCCCATGTCGAGCGCGTGGATGCGCGCCGAGGCGAGCGACGCGGGGACCTTGCCCTCGTGGATCTTGAGCGCGAGCCCCTCGACGATGGCCGTCTTGCCGACGCCCGCGTCGCCGATGAACAGCGGGTTGTTCTTGCGGCGGCGCGCGAGGATCTGCACCGCGCGCTCGATCTCGGCCTCGCGCCCGACGAGCGGGTCGATGAAGCCCTCGGCGGCCTTCTGCGAGAGGTTGACGCAGTAGGTCGCGAGCGCGTCGCGCTTGCCCGCCGGCGGCGCGGCGGCCTCGCCCGCCTCCTCGTCGTCGCCGTCCACGCCCGAGGCAGGCTCGTGCCCGCCCGACTCGTCGCCGATCTTCGAGACGCCGTGCGCGATGAAGTTGACGACGTCGAAGCGCGTGACGCCGGCTTGCTCGAGCAGGTGCGTCGCGGTCGCGTCGCCCTCGGCGAACATCGCCACCAGGAGGTTGCGCCCGCGCACCTCGTCCTTGCCCGACGAGCGCACGTGGATGAGCGCGCGCTGCACCACGCGCTGAAAACCGACGCTCGGCTGCGCCGGCACGCCGCTCGCGTCGTCGAGGCGCGGCACCTCGTCGTCGAGGTAGCGGTCGAGCGCCTCGCGCAGCACCGCGACGTCGCCCCCCGCGTTGCGCACGACCGCGGCGCAGTCGTCGTCGAACAGCAGCGCGAACAGCAGGTGCTCGAGCGTCATGAACTCGTGCTGCCGCCGCTCGGCCTCGCTCGCCGCGAGCCCGAACGCGATCTCCACCTCGGCGCTCAGGCGCATGGTCCCCCTTCGGCTCTCGCTCATGGTGCGCCCGTCACTCCGGCTCCGCGGTGACCTTGAGCGGCATGCGGTGCGACTGCGCGTACTCCGTGACCTGCAGCGCCTTGGTCTCGGCGATGTCGCGGCCGAACACCCCCGCGACCCCGCGACCCTTGTGGTGCACGCTCAGCATGATGTGCGTCGCCTCGGCCTCGCCGAGCGCGAAGAAGCGCGTCAGCACGTGCACGACGAAATCGCGCGTCGTGTAGTCGTCGTTGTGGAACACGACCATGTAGCGCGGGGCCTTGCGGGCGCGCGTCGCGGTGGCGACGTCGCCCTGCTCTTCGGGGCCTGTGCGGCGAGGTTCGTCCGGCATGTTCTCGAAGCGTGGGAGCGTAGCACCCGCAACGCGACGCGCCCTCCGCCGCCGGGCGTCGCGCGGGTGGGCCTCGGGGCCGCGGACGGGGTAAAGTCCGCGCGATGTCGCTTCGCCACACGCTCACCGCCACGGCGCGTCGGTCGTTCGACCGAGGCGTGCACGCCGTGGCCGACGTCGTGTACGGCGCGATCCCGCTGGCCGACCCCGCCCGCTACGGCCTCACGCTCACGCGCGACGTGCCCTACCAGCCGACCGGGCGCCGCGCGCACCGCCTCGACGTCTACCGCCCCAAGGAGGGTGGGCCGACGCCCGCGGTGATGTACGTCCACGGCGGCGCCTTCTCGATGCTCTCGAAGGACACCCACCGCGTGATGGCGCTCTCCATCGCGTCGCGCGGCTACACGGTGTTCAACATCAACTACCGCCTGGGGCCCAAGCACACCTTCCCCGCCCCGCTCGAGGACGCCGCCGCCGCCCTCGCGTGGGTGCACGAGCACGCGCGCGAGTGGGGCGCCGACCCGGCGCGCATCGTCATCGGGGGCGAGTCGGCGGGGGGCAACCTCGTCACGGCGCTCGCGTACATGGCGACGCACCCGCGCCCCGAGCCCTACGCGCGCGCGCTGTTCGACCGCGCCATCACGCTGCGCGGCGTCGCCGCCATCTACGGGATGCTCGACCTCATCGATCTCGACCGGCACCTCGAGCACCCCAAGCTCTCCCCGTGGCTCAAGGCCGAGGTGCTGCACGCCGCACGCTCGTACGTCGGTCGCCCCATCGCGCTCAAGGCCGCGCTCGCGCCGCTCGCGAGCCCGCTGCGCCTGCTCGCCCACCCTCCCCCCGAGGGCGCGCGCCCGCTGCCGCCGTTCTTCATCGCGGTCGGCACCGCCGACCCGCTGCTCGACGACTCGCGCCGGCTGCACGCGGTCTTGCAGGCGCGAGGCGTGCCGAGCGAGCTGTCGCTGCACCCCGGCGAGATCCACGGCTTCGACGCGCTCGTGTGGCGCCGCGAGGCGCGCGCGAAGTGGCGCGCCCTGCACGACTTCCTCGAGCGGCGGGCCTGACCCGCACGTTGAACCCCCTCGCATCCCGCA
>CAITLX010000659.1 GCA_903893335.1 uncultured delta proteobacterium
CCGAGGCGGGACGCACGCACCGCAGGCCGAGCGTCGGCGAGCGCGTCGTGGCCGCACGGAACATGCGCGCGGTCGTGCGAAGCCAGGGGAGCGCCGACGCGAAGCTGCCACCGCGCGTGACGCGCAGCGCCCCCTGTGCCGCGCCGCGCGGGTCGACGACGCCGTGGTCGGGGTAGCGCGCGCTCTCGACGCCGTCGATGGCGTCGAGCGTCCACTCCTCGACGTTGCCCGAGAGGTCGTCGACGCCCTCGGGGGTGCGCCCCGAGACGAACGAGCCGACCGGTGCGAGCTCGGCGAACCCATCGACGGCGTCCGTCTCGTCGATGCCCAGCCGGCCGTGGTTGGCGCGGCGCGGGTTCCACAGGTCGCCCCAGGCGAACCGTCGCCCCGGGCGAGAGGGGAGCCCTGCGTCGGCCACCCCCGCCGTCGCGGGAGCGGCTCCGCGCGCGACCCGCTCCCACTCGGCCTCGGTCGGCAAGCGAGCGCCGCGGAACCGGCAATAGGTATCCGCGTCGGCCCACGAGACGAGCACCACGGGGAGCTCGGGGCGGTCGAAGCGCGCGCCGCCGTCGGCGTAGGGGGGCGCGGCGCACGGCCCGGCCGCGACGCACCGCCGGTAGCTCTCGACGGTGACCTCGGTGCGGTCGATGAAGAACGCGCCGAGCCGCACCTCGTGCGCGCCGACCTCGGCGTCGAGCGCGCGGCGCAGCCTCGGGTCGTCACACGGCCCGGCGCCGAGGTCGTGCGTGCAGAGCGCGATCGCGTGGTCGATCTCGGCAGCCTCGGAGCCCATCGTGAACGTGCCCGCCGCGACCGCGATCTCGCGCGGGCCTGGGGCGCGAAGCAGGGGCGCCTCGCCGGGCAGCGCGAGCGCGACCGCTGCGTACGCCACGAGGAGGGCCAGCGCGCCCGGTGCGGTGGCCCAAAAGACGAACGGGCGGCGCTCCCCGAGGGGAGGCCGCCCGCCGTCGCGTGTCGAGAGGGGGCTGCTCAGTTGCAGATGCCGGTGCACGACGTCGCGCAGGCACCCTTGCAGAGGCAGTTGCCGAGCGCGTTGTAGTCGGTCAGGCCCGCCGCTGCCTCGGTGCCGCAGCTCTGCTGCGCGCAGGTCTGCAGCGCGGTGCCGGACTGGCCGGCGCAGTTGGTCTGCAGGCAGGTCTGGAAGTCGCCGCAGGCCGTGCCGGGGGCGCAGGCCGCCATCTCGGCGCAGCAGCTGGTCTGCGCGCAGGGGTCACAGCTGGTGTCGCCGAAGCTGAGGCCGGTGCAGTCGGCCGAGCCGCTGCCCGCCGAGCCGCCGCTGCCGCCCACGCCGGCGCTGCCGCCCTTGCCCGCGCTCCCGCCGGAGCCGGCGGTGCCGCCTGCGCCGCCCGAGCCACCGGTGCCACCCGTGCCGCCCTTGGCGTCGGTGCCGGCGTCCTTGGAGCTGCTTCCGACGGAGTCGGCGCTGCAAGCGACGAGGGGAAGCGCGAGCGCGCTCGAGAGCAGGATGAACATCGACGTCCGCGTCATGGCAATACCTCCAGGGGCGGCGGGCAGGGGGGGGCCGCCGTGAAAGAGAAGGCCCGTAGCATCGGACGCGGCGCGCGGTCAACCGCGCGCCGCCCGAGCCGCCGAAATCACTGGGTGACGGTGAGCGAGATCGTCCCGGTGACGGTCGTGCCGAACGCGAGCCGCAGGGACGCCGTGACGTTGGTCGTTCCGGCGCCGACGCCGGTGACGATGCCGCGCGCCGCGGTCGTGTTCGACACGGTGGCGGTGGTGGCCGTCGCGGTCGCCCAGGTGGCCTGGTTGGTGAGCACCTGCGTCGTGGCGTCCGAGAAGGTGCCGGTGGCCACCATCTGCAGCGTGGCGCCGACCTTCACCGTCGGGGTCGCGGGCGTGAGCGTGATGCGCGTCAGCGTGGCGCTCGTCACCGTCACGGTGCCGGAGCCGGTGACGCCCGACCAGGTGGCGCGGATCGTGACCGTGCCGGTGTTTCCGCGCGCGGAGACGCGGCCCTGCGTCGGCGAGGTGTTGGACGCCGTGGCGACGTTGGTGTTGGTCGACGTCCAGGTCGCGAGCGTCGTGATGTCCTGCGTCGAGGCGTCGCTGAACGTCGCGATGGCGCGGAAGTAGCCCTGCGTGTAGCGCGCCAGGCGCAGCGTGGTGGGCGAGAGCGCGATCGACGTCACGGTCGCGTTCGACACCGTGAGGCCGGTCGAGCCCGTCACCGCGAGCAACGTCGCGGAGATGGTCGTCGTCCCGGCGGCGACGCCCGTCACGAGCCCCTTGGTCGCCGTCGCGTTCGAGATGGTGGCGAAGCCGCTCGCGCTGCTCGTCCACGTGACCTGGGCGGTCAGGTCGGTCGAGGTGCCGTCGGAGTAGTTGCCCGTGGCCTTGTACTGCTGCGTGGTCAGGCGGGCGATCTTGGCGTTGGCGGGCGTGACCGTGATGCTCGCGAGCGTCGAGGCCGTGACCGTCGCGTTCGCCGTGCCGCTGAGCGCGCCGGACGTCGCGGTGATGGTCACGCTGCCGACCTTGAGGGCCGAGGCGAGGCCGCTCGAGCCCACGGCGCTCGAGATCGACATCACCGTCGCGTTGCTGGACGTCCAGGTCACCTGGGTGGTGATGTCCTGCGTGCTGCCGTCCGAGTAGGTGCCCGTGGCGGCGTACTGGAGCTTGACGCCGATCGCCGTGACGGAGTTGACGGGCGAGACGTCGATGGCCGCGAGGGTGGCGCTCGTGACGGTGAGCGTCGAGGAGCCGGAGACCCCCGAGACGGTCGCGGTGACGTCGGTCGAGCCGGCTGCGACGCCGGTGACGAGCCCGCGCGTGCCGCCCGTGTTCGAGACGGTGGCGATCGCGCTGCTGGCGGTCGTCCACGACGCGACGGAGGTGAGGTCCTGCGAGGTGCCGTCGGAGTAGAGGCCGGTCACGGTGAACTGCAGCGTCGTGCCCTTGGCGATGGTCGGATCGACGGGGGCGACGTCGAGGCTGGCGAGCGTGGCCGCGGTCACGGTGACGCGCGTCGTGCCCGACACGGCGCCGATCGTGGCGGTGATGGTCGCCTGACCCGCCGAGACGCCCGCGACCTTGCCCGCGGTGCCGCCGCCGCTGGAGACGGTCGCGATGGCTGCCGCGCTGGTCGTCCACGCGGCGCTCGCCGTGAGGTCCTGCGTCGAGCCGTCGGAGTACGTCCCGGTGGCGGTCAGCTGCGCGCTGGTGCCGGAGGCGATCGCCGGGTTCGGCGGCGTGAGGTCGAGCGACACGAGCGTCGCGACCGTGACCGTGACGGTCGTGCTGGCGCCGATGGCGCCGACCGCTGCGGTGACCACCGCGCTGCCTGCGCCGGTGCCGGTCACGAGGCCACGCGTTCCGGCCGCGTTGGAGACGGCGGCGACGGTGGTGTCGGCCGACGACCAGGTGGCCGTCGAGGTGACGTCCTGCGACGAGCCGTCGGTGTAGATGCCGGTGGCGGCGAGCTGGACGCCGGTGCCCTTCGCGATCGACGGGTCGGTCGGCGAGACCTGGATGCTGGCGAGGGTCGCCGCGGTGACCGAGAGCGTAGCGGTGCCGCTGATGGCGCCGAGGGTGGCGGTGACGGTGACCTGGCCGACCGCGTTCGCGGTGGCGAGGCCCGCTGCGTCGACCGACGCGACGGTCGCGTCCGAGGTCGTCCAGGTGACGGCCGCGGTCTGGTCTTGCGTGGTGCCGTCGGTGTAGACGCCGGTGGCGACGAACGACTCGCTCGTGCCCTTGGCGATCGCGCTCGTCGCGGGGGTGACCGTGATGCTCGCGAGCGTCGCGGTGGTCACGGTGAGGTCGGTGCTGGCGGAGATGGCGCCGACGGTGGCCGTGATGGTCGAGGCGCCGGTGCCGATGGCCGTCGCGAGCCCGCGCGAGCCGGCGGCGTTGGACGCCGTGGCGACGCTCGGCGTGCCCGACGACCAGGTCGCCGCGGAGGTGACGTCCTGGGACGAGCCGTCGGTGTAGAGGCCGGTCGCCGTGAACTGCGTCGTCGTCCCCTTGGCGATCGACGGGGTGGTGGGCGACAGGCTGATGCTGACGAGCGTGGCGGCGGTGACGCTCAGCGACGCCGTGCCGCTGACGCCGCCGAGCGTCGCGGAGACGGTGACCCGGCCCTCGGCGACGCCGGTGGCGAGGCCGCGGCTGCCCGCGGCGTTGGAGAGCGCGGCGACGGCGTCGTCGTCGGAGGCCCACGTGACCAGCAGCGAGAGGTCCTGCGTGGAGTTGTCCGAGTAGATGCCCGTCGCCGTGTAGAGCTGCGAGGTGCCCTTGGCGATGGCCGCCGAGACGGGGCTCACCGTGATCTCGGTGAGGGTGGCGTCGGTGACCGTGAGGGTCACCGGGTCGGACAGCGCGCCGACCGACGCGGTGACGGTGGTGCTGCCCACGCCCGCGCCGGTCGCGAGGCCGCGCGACCCCGCTGCGCTGGAGACCGTGGCGACGGTCGCGTCGAGCGCCGCCCAGGTGGCCGTCGAGGTGAGGTCCTGCGTCGAGCCGTCGGAGTAGGTGCCGGTGACGGCGAGCTGAACGCTCGTGCCCTTGGCGATCGAGGGGGCTCGCGGCGTGACCGTGAGGCGGGTCAGCGTCGCCGCGGTCACGGTGAGCGTCGCGCGCCCGGACACCGCGCCGACCTGCGCGGTGACGGTGGTCTGGCCGATGGCGAGGGCGCTGGCGAGGCCGCTGGTCGGCGCGACCGACGACACGTCGGCGACGCTGGGGGCGCTCGACGTCCAGGTCGCGGTCGCGGTGAGGTCCTGCGTGCTGTTGTCGGAGTAGACGCCCGTCGCCGCGAAGGGCTGCGTCGTGCCCTTGGCGATGGTGGCGAGCGAGGGCGTCACGTCGATGCGCGACAGGGTGGCCGCCGTGACCGTGACGCGCGTGCTGCCTGCGACGGTGCCGATGGTCGCGGAGATCGTCGCGCTGCCGGTGGCGACGCCCGTGACGAGGCCGCGCGAGCCGCTGGCGTTCGACACCGACGCGGTGGCGACGGCGGACGAGGCCCACGTCGCCGACGAGGTCACGTCCTGCGTCGATGCGTCGGAGTAGGTGCCCGTGGCGGCGAACTGCAGCGTCGTGCCCTTCGCGAGCGAGGGGGTCGTGGGCGTGATCGCGATGCTGTTGAGCGTGGCCGCGGAGACGCTCAGCGTGGTGCCGCCGACGACTGCGCCGAGCGTCGCGGTGATGGCCGTCTGGCCGACCGCGAGGCCGGTCACGAGGCCGCCGCTCACCGACGCGATGGCGGGGTTGGTGGCGGCCCAGGTGACCTGCGCCGAGACGTTCTGCGTCGAGTTGTCGGTGTACGTCCCGGTGGCGACGAGCTGCGCCGTCGTGCCCTTCGCGATCGAGGGCGAGGCGGGCGTGACGGCGATGCTCACGAGCGTCGCGGCCGAGACGCGCAGCGTCGCCTGGCCGGACACGGCCCCGAGCGTCGCGGAGATGGTGGCGGTGCCGGTCGCGACGCCGGTGGCCACGCCGCGCGTGCCGGTGGCGTTCGACACGGTGGCGACGGCGCCGTTCGACGAGCCCCACGTCACGGCCGACGTGAGGTCCTGCGTCGTCGCGTCGGAGTAGAAGCCGGTCGCCGAGTAGACGAGCGACGTGCCCTTCGCGATGGAGGTGGACGCCGGGCTGACGGTGATGCGCGAGAGCGTCGCGCTCGTGACCGTGAGCACGGTGCTGCCGACGACGGCGCCGACGGTCGCGGAGATCGTGCTCTGGCCCGCGCCGACGCCGGTGGCGCGGCCGCGGGTGAACAGGGCGTTCGACACGGTCGCGACGCCGGTGGCCGAGCTTGCCCAGGTCGCCGCCGCGCTGACGTTCTGCGTCGTGCCGTCGGAGTAGGTGCCGGTCGCGGTGAACTGCTGCGTGGTGCCCTTCGCGATCGAGGGGGAGGTCGGCGTGACGGCGATGCTCGTGAGCGTGGCGGCCGTGACGGTGAGGCTGGCCGTGCCGGAGACGGCCCCGAGCGTGGCGGAGATCGTCGCCGAGCCGGTGGCGACGGCGGTCGCGAGCCCGCGCGAGCCGGCGGCGTTCGAGATGGAGGCGACCGCCGCGTTCGAGGACGACCAGGTGACCGTGGAGGTCACGTCCTGCGTGGTGCCGTCGGAGTAGGTGCCCGTGGCCGCGTACGCGACCGTGGTGCCCTTGGCGACGCTGCGCGTGCTGGGCGTGACGGCGAGCGAGGTCAGCGTGGCGGTGGTCACGTTGAGCGTCGCGGTCCCGGTGACGCCGCTCGAGGTCGCGGAGATCGTCGTCTGCCCCTGGCCGGCGCCGGAGGCCAGGCCACGCGTGGCGGCGGCGTTGGAGATGGTGGCGACCGACGTCGCCGACGACGCCCAGGTCGCCTGCGCGGTGAGGTTCTGCGTGGAGCTGTCGGAGAACGTGCCGGTCGCCGTGAACTG
This sequence comes from uncultured delta proteobacterium, assembly GCA_903893335.1. Lineage (GTDB taxonomy): Bacteria > Myxococcota_A > Polyangia > Polyangiales > Polyangiaceae > CAITLX01. The sequence continues at coordinate 6,408 of CAITLX010000659.1, forward strand.
CTGCGTCGTGCCCTTGGCGATGGACGGCGCCGCCGGCGTCACGTCGATGCGCACGAGCGTCGCGCTCGTCACCGAGAGGTCGGTCGTGCCCGAGACGCCGCCGACGGTGGCGGTGACGACCGTCGAGCCGGTGCCCGCGCCCGTGGCGATGCCGCGCGAGCCCGCCGCGTTGGAGATCGTGACGACCGCGAGGTTGGCCGAGGACCAGCCCGCCGCCGAGGTCACGTCCTGCGTGGAGCCGTCGGAGTAGGTGCCGATGGCGGTCAGCTGGAGCGTGGTGCCCTTCGCGATGCTCGCGCCGGTGGGGGAGAGGTTGATGCCGACGAGCGTGGCGGCGGAGACGGTGAGCGTCGCGCTGCCGGTGACCGCGCCGATGGAGGCGCTGATCGTCGTCTGGCCCTGCGCGAGCCCGGTGGCGAGGCCGATGCTCGCCGCCGCGTTGGACACGGTGGCGAAGGCGGGGCTGCTCGAGTCCCAGACCGCCTGGGCGGTGAGGTCCTGCGTCGTGCCGTCGGAGAACGTGCCGGTGGCCGTGAACTGCTGGGTCGTGCCCTTGGCGATCGACGGCGCAGCGGGCGAGACGGCGATGGCGCTCAGCGTCGCGCCGCTCACGGTGAGCGAGGTCTGGCCGGTGACGGCGCCGACCGAGGCGGAGATCGTCGTGTCGCCGGTCGCGAGCGCGGAGGCGACGCCGCGCGCGCCGCTCGCGTTGGAGACCGCTGCGACGCTCGACGCGGAGCTGGCCCACGAGACGACGGAGGTGATGTCCTGCGTGCTGCCGTCGGAGTAGGCGCCGGTGGCGGTGTACTGCTGGGTGGTGCCGACCGCGAGCGTCTGCGCTGCGGGCGTCACGGTGATGCCCGTCAGGGTGGCGGTCGTGACCGTGAGCGTGGACGTCCCGGTGAGCCCGTCGAACGCGGCGGTGGCCGTCGTCTGGCCCTGCCCGACGCCGGTGGCGAGACCCTCGCTGCCGCTCACGTTGGAGACGGCCGCGACGGCTCCGTCGCCGGTCGACCACGTGACCTGGGTCGTGAGGTCCTGCGTCGTGCCGTCGGAGTAGGTGCCCGTCGCGGTGAGCTGAACGGTCGTGCCCTTGGCGATCGACGGCGTGGCGGGAGCGACCTCGATCGAGGCGAGGGTGGCCGCCGTGACGGAGAGCGAGGACGTGCCCGTCGTCGCCCCGAACGTCGCCATGATCGTGGCCGAGCCGAAGGTGAGCGCCGTCGCGACGCCGCGCGAGCCCGCCGCGTTGGAGACCGGCACGACGGCGGGCGCGGACGACGACCAGGTGACGATCGACGTGATGTCCTGCGACGAGCCGTCGGAGTAGATGCCGGTCGCCGTGAGGGCGACGGTGGTGCCCTTCGCGATCGACACGCCGGCGGGCGTGACCGCGATGCCCGTGAGGGTGGCCGCGGTGACGCTGAGCGTCGCGTGGCCGCTGACCGGGCCAGCGGTCGCGCTGAGGACGGCCTGGCCGACGGCGTGCCCCGTCGCGACGCCGATGCTGCCAGCGGTGTTGGACACCGTGGCGATGGCGTCGTTGGTCGAGCTCCACGTGACCTGCGTCGAGAGGTCCTGCGTCGAGCCGTCGGAGTAGGTGCCGATGGCCACCATGCGCTGCGTCGTGCCCGCGGCGATCGTCGGCGCCGCCGGCGAGACCGCGATCGACGTGAGCGTGGCGGTGTTCACCGTGAGGGTGGTGGCGCCGATGACACTGCCGAGCGTCGCGGTGACGCCGACCGAGCCCGTGGTCGTCGCCGTCGCGAGGCCGCGCGAGCCCGCCGCGTTCGACAGCGAGGCGACGCCGGAGTCGGACGACGCCCAGGTCACCGTCGAGGTGATGTCCTGCGACGAGCCGTCGGAGTAGAGCCCGGTGGCCGTCAGCTGGAGGGTGGAGCCGCTGGCGAGCGTGGGCGCCGGCGGGTCGATGACGATGCTCGACAGCGTGGCGGTGGTGACGTCGAGCGTGGCCGTGCCGGAGATGCTCCCGATGGCCGCGGTGATGGTCGCCTGGCCCAGGCCGAGGCCGGTGGCGAGGCCGCGGCTGCCCGCCGCGTTCGACACGGGCGCGAGGACGGTGTTGCTGCTCGACCAGGTGACCTGCGCGGTCAGGTCCTGCGTCGAGGTGTCGGAGTAGGTGCCGATCGCGGTGAACTGCTGCGTGGTGCCGTTGGGGATGGTCGCCGCCACGGGCACGACGCCGATGGCGGTGAGGGTCGCGTCGGTGACCGTGAGGGTCACCGAGCCGTTGACGCTCCCGAAGCTGGCGGTGAGGACGGCCGAGCCCTTGCCGAGGCCGCTCGCGAGGCCGCGCGAGCCGGTGGCGTTCGAGACCGAGGCCACCTGCGTGGAGGCGCTCGACCAGGTGACCGCCGAGGTGATGTCCTGCGACGAGCCGTCCGAGTAGAGGCCGGTGGCCGAGAGCTGGAGGGTGGTGCCCTTGGCCAGCGAGGGGGACGCGGGGCCGACCTCGATCGAGGTGAGTCGGGCGCTCGAGACCGAGATCGTCGCGGTCGCGCGGAAGGTGTCGATCGTGGCCGTGATGATCGACTGGCCCTGATCGACGCCTGTCGCGAGCCCGGCGGAGCCCGCCGCGCTGGAGATCGTGGCGATGGCGGTGTCGGACGACGACCACGTGGCCTGCGCCGTGACGTCGCGCGTCGAGCCGTCCGAGTACGTTCCGGTGGCGACGAACGGCTGGGTCGTGCCCTTCGCGATGAGCGGGTTGACGGGGGTGACCGCGATCGACTTCAGGACGGCCGAGGTGACCGTGATGGCAGCGGTGCCCGACTTGCCGGAGAGCGCCGCGGTGATGGTCGCCTGGCCTGCGAGCGCCGCGGTGACGAGGCCCTGCTTGCCGGCGTCGTTCGACACGTCGGCGTTGGTCGCCGAGGAGCTGGACCACGTGACTTGCGAGGTGACGTCGGCCGTCGTGCCGTCCGAGAAGGTGCCGGTGGCGGCGAGCTGAACGGTGACGCCTTGGGGGAGGGAGGCGGTCGGCGGCGTGACGTCGAGTGACGCGAGCACGGCTGCCGTGACCTGGAGGGTGGTGGTCGCGGTCGCGCCCTCGAAGGCGGCGGTGACGAGGCTGGCGCCGACCTTCACGCCGGAGGCCTCGCCCTTGGCGTCGACGGTCGCTATGGCGGTGTCGGCCGACGTCCAGGTGGCGAGCGCGGTGGCGTCCTGCGTCTTGCCGTCGCTGAGCGTGGCGGTCGCCTTGAGGGCGAGCTTGAGGCCCGCGGCGACCTGGGGAGTGGGCGGGTCGATGGCGAGCGAGACGACCTTCGCCGCCGTCACCTGGAGCGTCGCCTTGCCGGTGACCCCCTGGTACGCAGCCTGGATGGTCGTCGTGCCGTGCGCGACGCCCTTGGCGAGGCCCTTGGCGTCGATCGTCGCGATGGTCGGGTCGCTGGACGTCCAGGTGAGCAGATCGGTCGCCGAGCCCGCGTCGGTCAGCGTCGTGCCATCGGAGAGCACGACCACGACCGCGAACGCCTGCGTCTCGCCCGCTGCGATGGTCGGTGACGCCGGGGTGATCGCCAGCGAGGCGGCCGTCGGGTTGCCGAAGGGAGTGTCGCCGCTGCTGCCGGTGCAGCCGAGGCCGAGGCCGAGCAGGACCCAGGTCGCGCAAAGGAACGCGACCTGGCGGGCGAGAAGAAACGGCTTCGAAAGCGACAAGATGAGCCTCCCGTTGGCCCGCGCGGGGCATTGCGCCCCGGCTGGGACGACTGCCATCACGCAGGCGAATTTCGTCGATGAGCTTCCGAGGTGCTGAACCGGTACCCTATGGAAGAAGGGTACGGGCAAGGCCGATGCGCACCATCGGCCACACGCGTAGACTCCGGGCATCTGCTGCCGCCACGGAGATGGCACCCCGAACAGGGCGTAGAGTCCGCCAACGGGCGACGATCGTCAAGGGGTTCCGCCCACGCAGGAACCTGGAAAGGTCGGGCGAACGTCCCACATCCGGGGCTGATGGCCCCGCCTGTGGTCGCCTGCCCGACTTGTCGCCCGTCGTGCGCTCGGAGGCCGCGGTCGCTAGGGCTGGCCGGCGTCCGCCTCGGGGTCGAGGTCGGGTCCCGCGTCGAGCGTCGGCGGGGGGTCGGCCGACGCCGCCGCCGAGGGGGTCGCCGACGCGCTCGCGAGGGGGCGCGGGCGAGCGCGGGGGGGCGTCGCGGC
>CAITLX010000660.1 GCA_903893335.1 uncultured delta proteobacterium
CCCGGACCGGGCAAAATCGAGCGCCTCGGGCTCTCCCCACCTAGTGAAATGGGGAACCGGGGGCTTCCCCCGGGCGAAATCGAGCGTCCCGGGCTCCGGCGTTGGCTCAGCGGGGCGGCGGGCTCTCGCGCATCCACGCCGGGGTGGGCGCGTCGTCGGCGAGGCCGTGACCAGGGCCGAGGATGCGCTCGCGCCGCGCGACGGGGTCGAACCCCTCGACGTGCGGAGGGTGGTGGCAGCTCGACGCGCACATCTCGGGGCGGGGCGAGGCCACGACGAGCCCGGGGCGCTCTGGGTCGTCGACGTGGGCGGAGCCGGGGCCGTGGCACTGCTCGCACTGCACGTCGCGCAGCTTGTCGTTCGTCGTCACGGTCGATCCGCCGGGCTGCTCGTAGCCCGTCACGTGGCACGAGACGCACTCGAGGTTGAACTCCTTGAACTGCGTCGCGAGCGTCGCGTAGGCGCGCGCGTGCGGCGTGCGGTCCCAGACGCGGCGCTCGGCTGCGTGGCACGTCGTGCAGACCTCGACCCCGACGTAGGTGCTGGCGCCGGCGGGTACCTTCGGAGGCTCGCGTCCGGCGAGCGCGACGCGGTTGTGGTCGTTCACGCGCCGGTAGTACGCGACCATCGTCGCGTGCGTGGCTGCGTCGGTGCCCTGCGCGACGCGTACCGGCTCGAGGTGGTAGCGAAAGAAGCTGCCTGCGGCGGGGGGCTTCGGCTCGGCCAGGGCCGCTCGCTCCGCGCGCATCTTCGCGAGGTCGGCGCGGCGCGCGGCCACGTCGGCCGCCGCGAGCCCGGCGCGCTCCCACGAAGCGACGCGAGTCTCGAGGTCGGCGATGCGCTTGTCGAGGCTCGCGAGGTGGTCGATCGCCGAGACGTTCGAGCCGTCGTGGAACGCGAACCCGCCGTCGCGGACGAAGAAATCGACCACGCCGACCGTCTGCAAGTGGTTGGAGGGCTCGACGACCAGCGTCGACCCGATGAGCCGCGGCGCGGCCGGCGCGTCGTTCGCCTCGCCGATGTCGGCCGCCTTGCCGACGACCAGCAGGTTCAGCTCGGGCACGGTGTCGACCAGGTGCATCGCCTCGCCGCGCGGCACCGACGCCAGCCCGACGAGGATCTTCGCGCCTCGGCGCGCGAGGTCGTCGACGGCGGCTCGGAGCGCGGCCGGAGCGGGCGAGGTCGTGACGCCATCGACGTCGAAGGCCCCGACCCCCGCGAACCCGACGCTGACGCCGCCGACGACGCGGATCGCCGTGCGGACCGCGCCCGCCGTCGCTCCGGACAGGTTGGCGGCGAGGGGCGCCGTGTGCGCGAGGCCGGCGAGCCTGGCGAGCGCCTCGGCGCCCGCGGCCCAGTCGTTGGCGCCCGGGGTCCACGCGGCCAGCTCGAGCCCCCCGAGCCCGGTCGCGATGGCCTCTGCCTTCCAGGTGTTCTGCGCGGCGCGCACCGGGTCGAGCTTCACGTCGAGAAACAGCGTCGGCCCCGCGGCGACGAGCGCCGAGGCGGGCGCGTTCGGGCGCTCGGTCGCGATGTAGGCGGCGAGGTGGTCGAGGCCGCCGAGCTGGTCCTGCGTGCAGCCGCAGGGCTCGAGCGCGCCCGCGAGGTTGGACACGACGTAGAGGCGCACCGTCGGGGGTGGGCCGCCGCGCGCCAGCGCGGTCGACGAGGTCGGCGTCGTGCGGCAGCCGTGGCACGCGGCCAGCATCGTCGCGAGCGCGAGCAGCGCCGGGCGCCCGAGCGTGCGCCCCAGGGTCTCGCGCCGTCGTGCCATCGGACGATTCCTTACCGCGAGCCGAGCGCGAGCGCGACCAGGTAGGCGGCGAGCGCGACCACCCAGAGCCCCGCGCGGACGCGCAGTCCGGCCCGCACGCCCCAGAAGGGAGCGTGCGGCGGCACGATGAGCGCGAGCGCCGCGCGCGCGAGCGAGCCGCGCGAGGCCAGCGCCCCGACGAGCGCGAGGTGCGCGCCGAGCAGCGTCGCGAGCCCCACCACCAGGGCGCCGAAGACGACGCCGTCGCTCACGCCGCGAGGCCCCGCGCGGTCGCGGCGCGCTCGCGCAGCAGCACGACCCAGCGCCGCGCGCTGCCGATGACGATCGCGATCGCGCACGCGAGCAGCGTGGCGGTCACCGTGAGGTCGATGAGCCCGGTGGTGCGCGCGGCAGGCTGCGCCAGCATCGGCGCGTAGATGGTCACGATGGACTGCACGCCGGCCACGAACGTGGTCGTCCCCACGAACACGAGCGGCAGCAGCGTCACGAGCGCGTACGCGGGGCGCCGGGCCTCGCGCAGCAGCACGGTCGTGGCCACCGCGAGCGCGCAGGTCGCGAGCAGCTGGTTGGCGACGCCGAACATCGGCCAGATGGTCGCGATGCTCCCGGTGAGGATGAAGTACGAGAAGCTCGCGACGATGAGGAACGAGGCGAGCACGGCGCCCGGCGTCCACGCGGTGTCGCCGAAGCGCGGCCATACGCGCCCGCCGAGCTCCTGCAAGAGGAAGCGCCCGACGCGCGTGCCGGTGTCGATCGTCGTGAGGACGAACAGCGCCTCGAACATGATCGCGAAGTGGTACCAGTACGACAGCAGCGTCCGCATGCCCGGGAGCCCCGAGAAGACGCGCGACATCCCGATGGCGAGCGACACCGCGCCGCCCGTGCGCGCCGCGACGACCTCGTCGGCCTCGCGCGCGAGCGCGGGCAGGTCGGTCACGGCGATGCCGAGGCGCAGGAAGTCGGCCTCGGTCAGCTCGGTCGGGTGCGCCTGCGTCGCCTCGGTGTTGTAGCCGAGCGCCCGCAGCGCGCCGGTCGACAGCGCGAGCACCTCGCTCGCGCGCAGCGAGCGAGTCGCGAGGTGCCCCGGGTTCTCGTCGGGGCCGAGGTGCAGCCGCGCGCGGTCGGCGGGGGTGAGCGCCGGCCCCCAGACCTCGAGGTCGGCCTGCGAGCGCGCCAGCCCGTGCCAGCCGCTCGCCTGGGCGGCCACGGCGGGGACGATGGGGTCGGTGTTGACCGCAAAATAATCGCTCGGCGGCAGCGTCGTCGCGGCGATGAGCGCCGTGAGCCCGACCAGCCCCTCCATGAGCATCGCGCCGTAGCCGATGGGGCGGCAGTCGCGCTCGCGGTCGATCATCTTCGGGGTCGTGCCGCTCGCGACCAGCGAGTGGAACCCGCTGATGGCGCCGCAGGCGATGGTGATGAACACGAAGGGGAAGAGCGGTCCGCGCACGACCGGCGCGAACGATTTGCCCGCCACGCCGATGGCCTTGGGGCCGATCTCGTTGAACATCGGCATCTCGATGGTGGGGTTGACCACGAGGATGCCGACGACCAGCAGCGTGATGGTGCCGATCTTGAGGTAGCTCGACAGGTAGTCGCGCGGGCAGAGCAGCATCCAGACGGGCAACACGCTCGCGACGAAGCCGTACACGGCGATCGCGTAGGTGAGCGTCGCGGGCGGGAGGCGGAACGCGCCGCCCCACGCGCTGTCCTGCACGACCTTGCCGTACGCGAGCGCCACGAGCAGCAGCACGACGCCCGCCGCGCTCGCCTCGCGCACGCCGCGCATCGAGCCGCCGCGCACCTTGTAGATGTGCAGCCCCATCGCGAGCGCGATGGGCACCGAGGCGCCGATGGTGAAGACGCCCCACGCCGACTCGGCGAGCGCGCCGACCACCACCTTGCCGAGCCCCGCGAGCGCGATGACGACGATGAAGAGGATCGCGAACGCGACGACGGTGCCGAGCGCAGGCCCGAGCTCCTCGCGCGCGATCTCGGCGAGCGAGCGGCCCCCGCGGCGCACCGACGCGACGAGGATGACGAAGTCGTGCACGGCGCCGCCGAGCACGACGCCGAACAGGATCCAGAGGTAGCCCGGCAAGAAGCCGAACTGCGCGGCGAGCACCGGCCCGATGAGCGGCCCCGCTCCCGAGATCGCGGCGAAGTGGTGGCCGAACAGCACCCACCGGTTGGTCGGGTGGAAGTTCTGCCCGTCGCGGCGCGTGTGCGCTGGCGTGCGGCGCTCGTCGTCGAGCACGAGCACCTTCGCGGCGAGAAAGGCGGAGTAGTAGCGGTACCCGATGGCCAGGACGGCCAGCGCGGCGAGCATGAACCAGACGGCGTGCATGGATGGGCGCGACTCTACCTCGCCGCCCGGCGGGTGCGCGCATTCACGCCAGATCCGCGCCCCCCGGCGAGCGCCGGGGGGCCATGGATCACCGAGAGCGCCGGGTCAGTCGGCCTTGCGCTTGAGCTCGACGTCGAGCGCGATCGTGACCTCTTCGCCGACCACCACGCCGCCCGCGTCGAGCGCCTTGTTCCAGCTCAGGCCGAAGTCCTTGCGATCGACCTTGGTCGACGCGTGCGCGCCGATGCGCAGGAAGCCCCAGGGGTCCTTCGTCTCGGCCGTGGGCCCCTCGCCGACGAGCGAGACCTGCTTGGTGACGCCGTGCATCGTCAGGTCGCCGGTGACCTTGAACTTCCCCTTGCCGGTCTTCTCGGCCTTGGTCGACTTGAAGGTGATGGTGGGGAACTTCTCGACGTCGAAGAAGTCGGCGCTCTTGAGGTGCGCGTCGCGCTTCTCGTCGCGCGTGCCGATCGAGGCGGCGTCGATGGTCACGTCGACCTGGGTCTTCGACCAGTCCTTCGCGTCGAAGGCGACCGAGCCCGTGAGCTTGCCGAACTCGCCGCGCACGTTCGACACCATCATGTGCTTGACGCTGAAGGTCGCGCTCGAGTGCGAGGCGTCGATCTCCCAGCCCGTGGCGGCGGCGGGAGCGTCGGCGTGGGCGGCCGGGGCGGCGCCGACGGCGGCGAGGGGGGCGCTCGCGGCGAGCGCGAGGACGAAGGTGCGGACGAACGTGGAGCGCTTCATGGTCGTGGATCTCCTTGGACGGATAGATGAGTGTACATATGTCTATGAAGCCGGTGCGCCACCGTGGCGACCCGGTCGGGAGTCGGAGAGGTCAGGGCGCGAGGGCGCCGAGGTGGCCGAGGGCCCCTCGGTAGGCGTCGAGCGCGGCGGGCTGCGCGCTGAAGATGCTGTGCTGGCCGTCCTTGCGGGCGTTCACCAGGCCGCAGTCGACGAGCACCTTCACGTGGTGCGAGACCGTGGGCTGCGCGATCGGGAACTTGGCGGCGAGGTCGCCGCACGAGATCTCGCCGGCCTCGGTGATCGCCCGCAGGATGCCGAAGCGCGTGGCGTCGGCGAGCGCGCGCGCGATGCGCACGAGCTCCTTGTCGTCGAGGGGGCGAGGTCGAGGCATCGATGTATCGACATTCATCTATGGGCCGCCGCCCCGATCGTCAAGCGCTCCGCGGCCGATTCGGACCAAGGTCCAGGCGACGACGGCCGTCAGCCCTCGCTCGCGATCGGCGCCGAGCCGTTCGAGGTCGCGCTGCTCGCGACCGCGCCGTTCGTGCCGCTCGGTGCCGCGTCGCGCGTGCGGGCGTCCTCGCGCTCGCGCCACCGCCGGATGCCCGCCGAGAGGATCTCGCCGATGAGCGTGCGGTAGTCCATGCCGGCGCCGTTCGCGATGAGGCAGAGATCGGAGTAGTCGGGCGTGAGCCCCGGCAGCGGGTTGACCTCGATGACCCACACGCGGCCGTCGGCGGCGAGCCGCAGGTCGATGCGGGCGACGTCGCGGCAGCCGAGCGCCATGAAGGTCGCGCGGCAGGTGCGCTCGATCGCGCGCTCCTCGTCGCGCGTGAGCGGGGCGGGGCACTCGTAGCGGACGTGGCTCTCCCAGTGCTGCTTGCACTCGTAGTCGTAGACGGGTCGCTCGGAGGCGTTGAGGAACACGACCTCCATCGCGGGCAGCACGCGCGGTCGCGTCGCGCCGAGCAGCCCGACGGTCAGCTCGCGCCCGACGATGTACTCCTCGACGAGCGCCGGTTGCCGGTAGCGATCGATGAGCTCGCGCGCGGCGGCGCGCACGCCCGCCTCGTCGTCGACCACGCTGCGCGCCGAGATGCCCTTCGAGGTGCCCTCGGCGTTCGGCTTCACGATCACCGGGTAACGGAAGGGGCGCAGCTTCTCGCGCCCGCTGACGAGCACCTGGAACGCGGGGGTGTCGATGCCCTGCTCGCGCAGCACACGCTTGCCGAGCCCCTTGTCCAGGCAGAGCGACAGCGTGGCCGAGTCGCTGCCGGTGTGGGGGATGCCCAAGAGCTCGCAGAGCGAGGGCACCTGCGCCTCGCGGTTTCGCCCCTGGATGCCCTCGGCGATGTTGAACAGGAGATCGACGCCGCTGGTCATCAGCGCGCGCGGGAAATCGCCCGTCGCCTCGAGCGGCACGACCTGGTGCCCGTAGCTCTCGATCGCGCGCGTGACCGCGTCGATCGTGTCGGGCGAGTCGTACTCGGCCTCGGTGTCGTCGGCGGCCGTGTCGCTGCGCTTCATGTTGAACGCGAGGCCGATCTTGAGCGGGGGCCTGCGGGGCCGCGAGGCCCGCGGTCGCACCGCGTCGAGCTGCGCGAGCAGCCCCGCGCGCGCGGCCGCCGAGCGCACGATCGCGAGGATCGTCGTGCGGTAGTCGAGCCCTTGCCCGAGGCTCGCCGCGGCGAGCGCGCCGCTCGGGTCGAACGTCGGCAGCGCCGTCGCCGAGAGGAACGACACGCGGCCGTCGGGGGCGACGCGGAAATCGAGCTTCGCCGCGTCGCGCAGGCCGAGCGCGGTCACGACGCGCTCGCCGAGCGCCAGCGTGTGCTCGAGCGTGGCGCGCGGCAGCTCGCTCGGCGAGCGGAGCCGCACGCGCGCGCGGTCCTTGTGCTTGAGATCGTAGTCGTACACGCCGCGCGCGCTCGCGTGGCTCGGCTCGACGATGTGCTCGACGCCGGCGACGAAGCGCGGCCCGCCGGGCCCGCCCTCGAGGAAGCAGGCCGAGACGTCGGTGCCCGGCGCGTACTGCTCGACGATCAGCCCCTCGGGGTACGCGCCGAGCAGCTCCTCGACGATCTCCGACAGCGCGCTCGCGTCCTCGACGACCGAGCGCTGCGAGATGCCCTTGGACGAGCCCTCGAAGTTGGGCTTCACCATCACGGGGAAGACGAGGTCGTCGAGGGCGCCGGCGCCGAGCGAAGCCTGCGTCACGAGCCGCCCGCGCGGCGAGGGCACGCCGTAGCCGGCGAGCACCTTCTTGGTCAGCGCCTTGTCGAGCGTCACGCACAGCGTGTAGGCGTCCGACCCGGTGAAGGGCATGCCGAGCTGCTCGAACAGCGCGGGGTAGAAGGCGCGGCGCGCGCGCCCCCGGCGCCCCTCGGCGGTGTTGAAGATGAGGTCGGGCGCGAACGCCTCGAGCCGTGCGACCAGGCGCGACGCCGGGCCGGTGACCTCGATGCGCTCGACCTCGTGACCCGCCGACGCGATCGCGCTGGCGACCGCGTCGATCGTCTCGGGGGGGTCGAACTCGGCCTCGTCGACGGCGTCGGTGAGGCGAAGGTTGTGGGTGAGGGCGATGCGCATGCGGGGGGCGACACGCTACCTAAGGGGCGGGTCGGTCGCCAGGCGACGCGCTAGACTCCCCCGCCTCATGTCGAACGACCTCTCCCCGGCCGAGCGCAAGCTGTCGCGCGCGGTGGGGCGCGCCATCGGTGATTTCTCGATGATCTCCGAGGGCGATCGCATCCTCGTCGCCGTCTCGGGCGGCAAGGACAGCTACACGCTCCACCACCTGCTCCTGGCGCTCGAGCGCCGCGCGCCGGTGCAGTTCTCGCTGGTCGCGGTCAACCTCGATCAGGGGCAGCCCGGCTACCCGGGCCACCTGCTCGAGGGCTACATGCGCGAGCGCGGCCACGCGTTCCACATGGTGCGCGAGGACACCTACTCGATCGTCACCGAGAAGATCCCAGCGGGTAAGACCTACTGCTCGCTCTGCTCGCGCCTGCGTCGCGGCATCCTCTACCGCGTCGCGCGTGAGCTCGGGTGCAACAAGATCGCGCTCGGCCACCACCGCGACGACGCCGTCGTCACGCTGATGCTCAACCTGTTCTTCTCCGGGCAGCTCAAGGCGATGCCGCCCAAGCTCGTGTGCGACGAGGGGGACATCATCGTGGTGCGCCCGCTCGTCTACTGCGCCGAGAGCGACATCGCGGCCTACGCCGAGGCGATGGCCTTCCCCATCGTCCCCTGCGATCTGTGCGGCTCCCAGCAGCAGCTCCAGCGCAAGGTCGTCTCGGGCATGCTCGCCGACATCGAGCGCGACCACCCCGGCGTGCGCGCGAGCGTGCTCGCGGCGCTGGGCAACGTGCGGCCGTCGCACCTGTTCGATGCGGGGCTCTGGAAGCAGCTGGGCCTCGAGGTCGCGCGCGAGGCCGACGACGAGGGGGGCGAGGGGGGGACCGTGCCCCCCGATCGCCTCGTGCGCTCGTGGGTCTGATGTCGCCAGCGCTCGGCACGCGAGCGCGGAGCGCCCTCGGCTTCGAGCCCCTGCTGCCGGGCCTCTACGCGTGGGCGGTGACGGTCGCGGCGCCGGCCTGGTCGAGCGCCGGCACCCTCGCCGCGCAGGCGACCGCGCTCGGCGCGCTCGGCGGCCTCCTGGTTGGCGCGTGGAGCCACGAGCGCCACCCCGCGCGCACCCCGCTGCTCGCGATCCACGCGTTCCTCGGAGGCTCGGTCGCCACGTGGGCGCTCATGGGCCCCGCGCTCGCCGCCCCCCACGTCTCGGCCGCCGCGGGCGTCGGAGGAGCGGTCGCCTGGGGGGCCTGGGCGCTCGCGTTCGGCGCGTCGGGGCGCGCGTCGCCTGGCGCGAGCGTCGCGTCGGCCTCCG
>CAITLX010000661.1 GCA_903893335.1 uncultured delta proteobacterium
AACGTGTGCAGCGGCAACCTCGTGGTCGGCAAGGTCTGCACGGGCCCGAACACCTGCGCCAACGCGACCGGCGGCATCGACTGCGGCGCGCAGCGCTGCGTCGGCGGCGTGTGCGCGGCGTGCACCACCGCGGCCGATTGCTCGAACCCGGCGGCGAGCTATTGCGGCGCGGGTGGGCGGTGTTTGATGCGGAAGGCTCAGGGCCTCGCGTGCGGCGCCGATGCGGAGTGCACCGGTGGCCATTGCGTCGATGGCGTGTGCTGCGACACCGCCTGCGCGGGGCTCTGCGAGGCGTGCAGCGCGACGAAGAAGGGTGCCGGGAGCGACGGCGCGTGCGGCCCGGTCGCAGCCACCAGCGACCCGGACGGCGATTGCGCGGGCGAGTTGCCGAGCACCTGCGGGCAAAACGGCTCCTGCGACGGCAACCGCGCGTGCGCGGCGTGGGCGATCGGGACGAGCTGCGCGGGGGCGGTGTGCGTCGGCAACGAGAGCCGGCCGCGCACCTGCGCGGGGTCGCTGTCGTGCGCGGTGTCGGCCAGCGGCGCGGCGTGCGGCGCCTACGCCTGCAACGTGGCGACCGGCGCGTGCCAGGCAGTGTGCGCTGCCGACGCCGACTGTTCCAGCGGGAGCTTCTGCAGCGGGTCGCGCTGCGTGGCGCGCCTGGGTGCAGGCGGCTCGTGTGGGGGAGCGAGCGCGTGCGCGAGCGGCCATTGCGTCGATGGCGTCTGCTGCGACACGGCGTGTGCCGGGCTCTGCGAGGCCTGTACGTCGCTGAAGAGGGGGGGCGCGGGTGGCGACGGCGTCTGCGGCGCGGTCGCAGCGAGCAGCGACCCCGACGGTGAGTGCGCCGCGGAGCTGCAGAGCACCTGCGGGCAGAACGGCTCGTGCAACGGCGCTCGCGCGTGCGAAGTGTGGCCTGTGGGCACCGTCTGCGCCGGCTCGGTCTGCGTGGGCAACGAATCGCGCCCTCGCACCTGCGGCGGGGCGCTGTCGTGCGCGGTGTCGGCGAGCGGCGCGAGCTGCGGCGCGTACGCGTGCAGCGCCGCGACGGGGGCCTGCCAGACGGCGTGTTCTTCGGACGGCGACTGTGCGGGGGGGAGCTTCTGCAGCGGCTCGCAGTGCCTCGCGAAGCTCGACGTGGGCCTCGCATGCTGGGGGTCGAACCAGTGCGGTCGGGGCAACTGCGTCGATGGCTTCTGCTGCGACACGGCGTGCGCGGGCACATGTGAGGCGTGCAGCGCCGTCAAGAAGGGGCTCGGCGCCGACGGCGTGTGCGGCGCCATCGAGGTCAACACCGACCCCGACAACGAGTGCGCGGCGCAGGTGCAGAGCTCGTGCGGCACCAACGGGCAGTGCGACGGCGCGCGCGCGTGCGGTTACTGGGCGTACGGCACCGGCTGCGGGGCGCCCTCGTGCGTGGGCAACGAGAGCCGGCCGAGCGTGTGCACGGGGCCGGGCACCTGCGGCAAGAGCGCCAGCGGCACGGCGTGCGGCAACTTCGTCTGCTCGGCTGCGACAGGCCTCTGCGCGTCGACTTGCTCGAGTGATGGCGAGTGCGTGACCGGTAGCTACTGCGACACGAGCACGCACGGCTGCCTTGCCAAGCAGGCGACGGGCGTGGCGTGCGCCGGGACGGCCCAGTGCATCACGGGCAACTGCGTCGATGGCGTGTGCTGCGAGACCGCCTGCGCGGCGAGCTGCATGGCGTGCAGCGCCTCGAAGAAGGGTGGCGGCTCGGACGGCGCGTGCGGGGCGATCGCCGTGCAGCACGACCCGGACAACGAGTGCGCGCAGCAGGCGCAGAGCACCTGCGGCACCGACGGCTACTGCGACGGCAACGGCGCCTGCGCCTTCTGGGCGGTCGGCACGCTGTGCGGCAGTTCGGCTGGCACCTGCAACGGCAACCTGCTGGTGGGCGAGGTGTGCCAGGGGCCGGGCGTCTGCGCGGTGTCGGCCGGAGGCGTGCCGTGCGCGCCGCAAAACTGCACCGGCGGCGCCTGCGCGCCCTGCTCGACGGCGGCTGATTGCCTGACGCCTGCGACGTCGTACTGCGCGGCGGGCGCTTGCCTCGCGAAGAAGGCTGCGGGGGGCGGGTGCGGCGCGGGGCTCGAGTGCGCGAGCGGCTTCTGCGCGGACGGTTTCTGTTGCGACACGGCGTGCAGCGGAACGTGCGAGGCGTGCAGCGCGCAGAAGAAGGGCCAGGGCAAGGACGGCGAGTGCGGCGCGGTCATCGGAGGGTCCGACCCGAAGGGGTCCTGCGCGGGGCAGCCGGCTGCGACGTGCGGGCTGAGCGGCCAGTGCGACGGCTACCGCGCGTGCGCGAGCTGGGCGGTGGGGACGTCGTGCGGCAGCCCCGTGTGCGTGGGCAACGAGAGCCGTCCTTCCACCTGCGCGGGCGCACTGTCGTGCTCGGTGAGCGCGAGCGGCACGACCTGCGGCGCGTACGTGTGCAGCGCCGCGAGCGGCAACTGCTTGACGACGTGCGGGAGCAAGGCCGACTGCCAGCCGGGCAACTACTGCGACGCGACGTCGCACTGCGTCGGCGTGCAGGCTCCCGGGCAGCCTTGCGGGAGCGGCTCGGAGTGCGCCGTCGGCCACTGCATCGACGGCTACTGCTGCGACACCGCGTGCGCCGGGCTGTGCGAGGCGTGCAGCGCGACGAAGAAGGGCCAGGGGGCCGACGGCGTGTGCGGCGCCGT
>CAITLX010000662.1 GCA_903893335.1 uncultured delta proteobacterium
CCACGGCGGCACGATCGAGGTCGAGAGCGAGGTCGGCGAAGGCGCCACGTTCATCGTCGAGCTGCCCGCGCGCCCCCCGAGCCCGAGCGTGCACCCCGCCTCCGCCGTCGCGCCCGGCTGAGCACGCTCCGGCGCCCGCTCAGCGCCGCACGCCCACCACGCGCGGCGCCGCAGCGCCGCCGACCAGGTGCACCTCGAACGAACGCGGCAGCAGCTTGCCGTCGCGCTCGGCGGTGACGCGCACGACGAGGTACTCGCCGGCGTCGCGCAGCGCCTCGGCGGGGATCGCGATCGAGAAGCGCTCGGCGGGCGGCACCAGCAGCTGCGGGCTCGCCACGTCTGCGCCTCCGTCGTCGAGGAAGCGCACGAGGTAGCGCGTCGAGGCGACGCTGGCGCGCAGGCGCACGATCGCCTCGTCGCGCACCACGAGCCCGCGCGCGTCGAGCTTTTCGAGCTCGAGCGGCGTGACCTGCGTCATCCAGTGGTCGACGAGCGCGGCGCGCCGCGCCTCGAGCGTCTGCAAGACGTAGCGCGCGGCGCCGGGGTCCGAGAGCTCCCCCGCGGCGACCGCGGCGGCCAGCGCGTCGGCCGAGATCGCGGCGATGCGCTTGACCGCCCAGTAGCCGTCCGCCGGCAGCACCCGGAAGAAGGGCTCGAAGGGCACCGACGTCGGCGCGAGCATGGGCGGCTCGGGCTCGAACGCGCCGACCGAGGCCCAGCGCAGCTCGGTCGGCGTCGGAAGGCGGCGCGGCGAGAGCCCGAGGCTGAAGAGGTTCGTGACGGGGTCGGCCCCGCGGTCCCACGCGAGCGAGCCTGGCGTCGCCGCGTGCACGATGTCGTCGGCGCCGAGCGCGTCCTCGAGCCCCGTGAGGTGGTGCTCGACGTGCCCCTGCCCGGGCTTGCCGACGTAGACGTCGAGGGTCTTGTCGGGCCCGAGGTCGGAGAGCTGCAGCCACGCCCCGAGCACGGCGAGCGCTCGCTGCGTGCGGCGATCGCGGTGCGCCACGCGGTCGTTCGGGTCGTCGCCGCGCACGCCGCCGAACGGCGCGGAGCCGAGGTCGATGCCCGGCGGCCACCGCGTCGCCGCGACCCGCCAGGCTCCGCCGCTCGGCGGAGCCCCCGAGGTGAGGAAGCCGTCGACGTCGACCGCGCCCCCCTCGGGGTAGGGCTCCCCCGCGGCCGTGACGAAGTCGGCGCGTTGCAGCCGCGTGATCGAGACGCCCGGCGTCCGCAGCCCGAACGCCCAGACCAGCCGGCTGGCGATCGCCGCGGCCGCCGTGCGCATCTCGGGGCGATCGGGCGGGTCGACGCGAAGCTCGAACGCGAGGCCGCGCGCGTCGAGGACGTGCAGCGGCGACACGCGGCCCCGGGCGAAGCGCTCGTCGATCGTGAGCGGAGCAGCCGGCGGGCCCTCGTCCGCCGGACCGACGGCCGTCGCGGCGTGACCGACGTCGCGCGGGACGAACCAGGACGAGCGCGGCACCTCGTCGAACGCGTTGACGTCGCCCGCGTCGGGGAAGCGTCGGGGGTCGAGCGCGTCGAGCAGCGGGCGCCGCAGGTAGATGTCCACGAGGTACGTCGGCTCGTACAGCTCGCGCCGACGCGGCACGGGGATCGGCGCGTCGTCGCCCACGCGCGTCACGGGCGCGGCGTCCGCGAGCCGCGCCGGGCGGTACCGGCACGCGCCGAGCGCGAGCGCCGAGGCGAGACAGGCCGCGAGCGGCGCGATCGAGGGGGAGCGCGTTCGAGCCATCAGTCTCGGTGCTGGCGATCGCCGAAGCCGGCGGGCACGCCGAGCGAGAGGAGAAAGGAGAAGCCGTCCGGGCTCGCGGCGAGCGCGACGCGTCCGAGCTCGCTGCCCGAGGTGTGCAGATCGATGCCGAAGCCCGCGGCCCACCGCAGCCGATCGAGCGAGAGCTCGTCCAGGCGAGGCGCCACCGTCGCGGCGTCGACGAAGAGGCGCGCGGCGACGAAGCGCATCAGCTGCCACCGGTAGTCGAGCGAGCCCACGGCCGACACCGCGTCGCGCCGGCTGGCCATGCCGCGGAACGTCGGCTGCCCCGGCAGCTCGCGGAAGGGCGTCGCCCCTCCGCCGGCGTGCGCGAGCGTGTCGAGCACCAGCTTCGGCGAGATCACGTTGGTGCGGCGCATCACGGGGAAGAACGCGGCAGCCCGCGCGCCGCTGCGCACGAAGCGCGCGTCGCCGTCGTCCACGCCGGCCCCCTCGCCGACGTAGACCTCGAGCAGCTCGCCGCTGGCGATCGCGGCGCGCGTCGCGCGGCTGTCGTAGCGCGCCGCGAACTCGCCGTAGACGGTGCGCGTCGTGCGCAGCACCCCGGGCAAGCTGTCGCCCGCGAAGACCTGGGTCACGCCGTCGGCGCCGGCGTCGTGCGGGTCGTCGACGAAGCGCTGCGTGTAGCTCCCCGACACCAGCAGCTCCACGTCGCTCTCGGGGCGCAAGCCGAGGCCGACGATGGCGCGCTCGCGTCGCTCGCGCAGCACCCCGGCCCGCAGGTCGCCCACGAAGTGGTTGCGAGCGTCGGTCTCCGGCGCCTGTCCCAGCCCGAGGTAACCGATGCCGGTGCGTCGGTCGTGCAGCGCCTCGAGCGAGAGGACGCCCGGCACCGGGAGCAGCGTGCCGAAGCGCAGGCGCGACTCGACGACGTTCTCGTCCTCGCCTCCGTAGCCCCCGCGCAGCGACGTCGCGGTCGCCCCGCTGTGCGCGACCATGCGCGCGCCCGCGTTGGGGGTCGTCCCCGTCTCCACGAACAGCGTGGGGAAGACGCCGAACGCCCCACCGTGCGTGAAGAAGACCTCCTTGGCGCGCGGGACGACCTGCTCGTCCTCGAACAGCCCCGCCGCCATGCCGCTCGTGAAGAAGAGCAGCTCGACCACGGTGCGCGGGAGCCAGAGCACCCGGCTCGCGGCGTCGCGGCCGACGTCGCTCGGCTCCTCGGCGGGGCGCACGACCCCGGCGACGACGGCCGGATCGACGGCGTTGCCCGGGGGCTCCGCGGCCGCGGCGGTCGCACGCGCGCCGCGCGCCAACAGCGCCAGGGCGAGCACGAGCCGCGACGCGGGCCTGAGCATGTCCGGGCGACGATACCCTGGGGCGACGGGCTGGGCCCAGCGCGAGGCGCTTGACCGCCCGCCCCCATCGTCGTCTCCTGGCGCCCATGAAGAAGATCGCTGGGAGCATCGCCGTCGTCCTTCTCACCGTCGCAGCGTGCGGCGGCTCGGAGTGGAAGCCCGTCGCCGCGCCGTCGGTCTTCCCGGTCGCACCGGGCCCGAAGACCGCCACGCCCCCGAGCGCGCCGCCTCCGTCCGCCGCGCCGTCGGGGCCGCAGGCCTCCGCGGTCGACGGCTCGCTCCCCCCGCCCGCCGACGTGCCGGTGCTCGAGGCGCGCGCCGCGTGCAAGGCGGGGACGTGCAAGCTCAAGGAGCTCGTTCCGGCCGCCGCTCGCCCGGCGAAGGACTCCAAGGCCCCCTCGGCGGTGTGGGAGCACGTCATCGCGAAGAACGCCGTCGTAGAGGTGCCGCGCGACAGCGACGTCGAACTCTACGGCGTCGTGCTGCGCGGCCAGGTCACCCTCGGCACGCAGGGGCGCCCCGAGCACCTCGCGCCGCTCGGCCCCTGGCACGCGTTCCGTGCGCCGGGCGCGGGCCTCGACGTGCGCGCGAAGGACGCCGAGGCGCGCGTCGCCTTCATCGTCTCGACCGGCGGCGCGCCGCTCGCCGAGGCCATCGCCCGCTTCGAGGCGAAGCCCGAGGCGGTGAGCTGGACGAAGCGCACCGAGCACGTCGCGCGCATCGACTTCGGCGCTCAGCCGGACCTCGCGTGGAACGGCGGCTCGGCGCACGCGCGCATCGGCTTCGAGGGCCCCGCGTCGCGCTCGAGCCTCAGCGTGCTGCTCATGTCGAAGGACGCGGCGGTGGCCGAGCACGTCCACGACAAGGAGTGGGAGATGCTCGCGCTGCTCAACGCCACCGACGGCGACTTCACGACCAAGGGCGCCGACGGCAAGAGCGTGACGAGCAAGACGCAGGACGGCACCGTGTTGACCGTCGCGCCGGGCACCGCGCACGCCTTCAAGCCGGCGGGCACCGAGATCACGCTCGCCATCCAGGCGTACACGCCCCCTGGCCCCGAGCAGCGCTTCAAGAAGCTCGCGTCGCCCTGAGGCGCGCCGCTCCGCGCGGGCGACGTCGCGCACGCGCGCCCGCAGCGCAGCGCGTGCGTCGTTGCGCGTAGCGTCCGCAGCACCGTCTGCGCGCCGTTGCGGGTAGAGTCCGCCGCACGTGCGCGCCCGCTCCCTCTCGCTCTTCGTCGCCGCCCTCTCGGTCGCCTACGTCGCCGTCGCGGCGGTGCGCGCGTCGGGCGGCGCGCTGCACGCATGGCTCGCGCTCCTGCTCGCGCCGGTGGGGCTCTGGCTGCTCGGCTGGCGCCGCCCCGTCGACGACCTCGAGCCTCCGCGTCGCCTCGCGCTGCGCGCGTGCGCGTGGGGCGCGGCCATCGTCCTGGCGGCGCGAACGGCTCCGGCCGGGCGTTCGGGCTTCGACGCGGTGGTCGCCGCCGGCACCGGCGTGGCGTCGGTCGCAGGGCTGCTCGCGCTCGCCCGCATCCCCGCGCAACCTGGCTTGCTCGGCGTCCGCGCGGCGGCGCGTCGGCTCGACGCCGCAGGCGCCGTCGCCGCGATCGCCTCGCTCGCCGCCATGCTCGCCCTCGCGCGCGCCCTCGTCCCCACGCGCACGTCGCTGCTCGACCCGCGCGCGATCGACGAGGCGACCTGGGCCGCCGCCGCCGGCAGCCTCGCGCTGACCGTGTCGGCCGCGGCGCGCGCGCGCCGCCTGCGCCGACTCGAGCTCGACGCCGGCGACCGCGCGCAGGTCGCGCTCAGCGCCG
>CAITLX010000663.1 GCA_903893335.1 uncultured delta proteobacterium
CTACACGACGCTCTTCCGATCTTCGTCGCGCTCGCGTGTCTCGCGGCCGCGACGGCGTCGTGCAGGCGCGCGCCCGCGCCCCCTCCCCCCGAGGCGACGCCCACCGCGCCGACGGCGACGACCGCCACCCCCGCCGCGCCCCAGCCGGCCGCGCCGCGCACGCGCACCTCGTTCGAGCTCGCCTCGGAGCTCGCGCGCTGCGAGGTGTTCCGCTCCGGCTCGGTCGTCGATCTCGGGGGCCCCGCGCTCGACGGGCGCACCGGCCCCTACAGCCTGACGCACGAGCCGCTCGGCAACGTCGTCGAGCGCGACGGCGCGACGTGGCTGCGCGTGCGCACGCGCCAGCTCGCGGTGCGCTTCACGCAGCTCGGCGCGGGCCCCGTCGCGCTCGCGCTGCGCGGCGTGCGCGGCGCGGCGCACCACGTCGCGTTCAGCATCGACGGCCGCAACGCCGGCACGCTCGTGCCGCCCCGCGGCCCGGCGCGCACCGTCACCTCGCGCGCGACGTCGTTCGACGTGGCGCCCGGGGCGCACGTGCTCGGCCTGCGGTTCGTCGGCGGGGCGCGCGCGACGACCGAGCCGCTCGCGGAGCTCGACGCGCTGCGCATCGGGCCCGCGGACACCGAGCCCGAGCAGCTGCTCGGGCCGACGCTCGCGCAGCTCACCGCGCAGGTGGCGCTCTCCGGCGAGCCGCACCGCGCCGTCACGCTGCACGCGCCCTCGCGCGTGCGGTGCACGACCTGGGTCGCGCCGGGCGCGCGCCTGCGCGCCCACCTCGGCCTGTCGGGGCCCGGCGAGGGGGACCTCGAGCTGACGGTGCTGGCCGACGGCATGGCGCCCGTCTCGCTGCACAGCGCGCACGTCAGCGGGGGCGATCACGCGCGCTACACCCCGGTCGATCTCCCGCTCGATCGCTGGGCCGACCGCATCGTGGCGATCGAGCTCGCCGCGACCGCGACGAGCCCCTCGGGCCTCGCGCTCTTCGGCGACCCGGCGGTCGTCACGCCCGAGGCGCCCCCGCAGCCCGCGCCGCGCGCGCGGCTCGTCGTGGTGCTCGTCACCTCGGCCTCCGACGCCGCGCACCTGCCACCCCGCATGCCGGACGCCGCGATGCCCGTGCTCGCGCAGCTTCGGCGCGAGTCGGTCGTGTTCGAGCAGCACCGCGCGCCCACGACGGTGTCCGCGGCGGTCGTCGCCTCGCTGCTGACGGGCGTCGCGCCCCACGTGCACGGGCTCGACGACGCCGGCGCGCGCCTGCCCGCGGCCGTCCCGACGCTGGCCACGATCGCCCACGACGGCAGCGTGCAGGGCGCGTTCTTCACGGGCAACCCCCACACGTTCGAGCCGTTCGGCTTCGCGCGCGCGTGGGACAGGTTCGCCTCGTTCTCGCCCGTGGACGGCGCGCCCGCCGTCGCGCCGCTGCGCGAGGCGGCCCGCTTCGTCGCCGAGCACCTGACCGACCGCGCGGCGCGCGCGCTCGTCGTCGTGCACGCGCGCGGCGGCCACCCGCCGTGGGACGTCGCGCCGAGGGACGCCGAGGCGATGCCCCCGGCCGACTACCTCGGCCCCATCGACCCGCGGCGCGCCGCGCAGGTGCTCGCGCGCGCGCGCGGCAAGCGCGCC
>CAITLX010000664.1 GCA_903893335.1 uncultured delta proteobacterium
GAGCGCCCGGCGCGCCGAGCGCGCGCTCTTGCGCTCGCTGCGCAAGCCCCAGGACGGCTGGACGTCGACCTACCTCAACCGCCACATCTCGCTCGCCATCACCCGCTGGCTGGTGCGCACGCCGCTGCGCCCCAACCAGGTGTCCGTCGCCATCCTCGGCGTGGGCATCCTCGGCGCGTGGCTCGCCACGCGCGGCACGTGGGGCTGCCTCGCGCTCGGCGCGCTCTGCTTCCAGGCCCAGAGCGTGCTCGACGGGTGCGACGGCGAGATGTCGCGCATCACCTTCCGCGGCTCGCGCACCGGCGAGTGGCTCGACACCGTCGGCGACGATCTGACCAACTACGGCTTCTTCGCGGGCGCGGCGTGGGGCCTCTCCCACACGACCGGCCACGCCCTCTACCTCGCGCTCGGCGCCGTCACGGTCGCGTGCGGCGTGCTCGGCAGCGGCATCGAGTACCGCTACCTCATCCGCATCGGGTCCGGCGACCTGCTCCGCTATCCCCTCGGCGTCGGCAAGGCGCCCGGCGGCGGGGCCGCGACGTCGTCGCTCGGACGCCTGGTCGACGCGCTCTCGCCGCTCTTCAAGCGCGACACCTTCGTGCTCCTCACGCTGCTCGGCGCGCTCGCCGGGCCGCCCGTGCTCGGCGTCTTTCTCGCGGCGTTCGCGGCGGGCGCCGTGGGCGTGCTCGTCGCCATCCTCAAGGCCGAGGCGCGCATGGCGCGCGAGCGGCGCGCCGCCTGACCGAGCCGGCGCTCCCCGAGACTCGCGTGCTACGCTCGGCCCCCATGGCACGCGCGGTCGGCCCGTCTCCCGCGGTGTCCGCGGCGCCGGCGGCGGCGCGACCCGGCGAGCCCACCGCGCCCGGCGACATCCTCGTCGTGGACGACTCGCGCGACGCGCGCGCGCTCTACCAGGCGCTGCTCGGCGACGACGACCACCGCGTGCGCACCGCCGCCTCGGGCGAGGCGGCGCTCGCCGCCATCGCCGCGTCGATGCCCGACCTCGTGCTGCTCGACGTGTCGATGCCCGGCATGGACGGCTGGGAGGTGCTGCGGCGCTTGCGGGCGATGCCCGGCGGCGGCCCGGCGGTGGTGATGCTCACCGCCGCGCACCCCGAGGCGCAGGCGATCGAGCGCGGCATCAAGGAGGGCGCGGACGCCTACCTCGCCAAGCCGATCGAGGGGCGCGAGCTGTGCGCGCGCATCCGCGGCACGCTCGAGGTGCACCGCCTGCGCCGCATGCTCGAGACGCACCGCCGCGACCAGATCGCGATGCTCGTGCACGATCTCCGGCACCCGCTCAGCTCGCTCGGCTTCCTCGCCGAGCTGCTCGCGGCCGACGATCTGCCCGCGGGCGAGCGGAGCCAGGCGGTCGAGACGATGCGCCGCATGTGCGTCGACATGAGCCGTCTGGTCGACGGCATGCTCGCCGCGTCGCGCCTCGAGGCAGGCGTCTTCGCGGTGGACGTCCGGCCGACCGACGCCGCGGCCGTCGTCGAGCCCTCGCTCGCGGTGTTCCGCCCCATCGCCGCGCGGCGCCGCATCGAGCTGTCGTGGACGGGCGACCGAGGCGTGCGGTTCGTCGGCGACGCGCCGAAGCTGCGCCAGGCCGTCGACAACCTCGTCTCCAACGCCGTGAAATTCGCCCCCAAGGGGGGCCACGTGAGCGTCCGCACGGCGCGCGAGGGGAACCGCGTCGTGCTCGAGGTGGCCGACGACGGCCCCGGCGTGCCGCCCGACGAGCGCGAGTCGATCTTCGCGCGCTACGCGCAGGGGGCGCGCGGCCGCGCCAGCGGCGGCGCGGGCCTCGGC
>CAITLX010000665.1 GCA_903893335.1 uncultured delta proteobacterium
CGCGCAGCGTGGGCAGGGGGCGCGGCGCGACCCTGGGCCTGGTCGCGGGAGCCGCCGCCACCGCGGCCGGGGGAGCCTCCGGCGCCGGGACGCCGTGGTGCGCGCGCGAGAGGAGCGCCGCCGCGGCGAGCGCGGCAGCCGGGAAGAGGAACCGTCGAACGATCGGTCGAGCCACGCGAGCCCCCTTGGTGTGGGAACCTTCGATCGGACCACGGCGACGCCGTGGGCGTCAATCGAGCGCCCCGCGCGCCTCGCGGCGAGCAGGGGCCTGCGCTTTACCCACCCCGACGAATCGAGGGGCGCTTCACGTCCGCTATTTGGCCCAGCTCTTGACGAGGTGGCAGTCCTTCGCGTCGATCTCGCGGCGAAGCTCGTCGTGGCCCTCGACGCGAATGCTCCACACGATGGGCGACTTCGGGCTGAAGCTCGAGTTGTCGTAGAGGTGCATCTGCCCGATGGCATTGGAGGGTACGCCGCTCGCGACGCCCGCAGCCCACGCCTTCTGCGAGGTGCACGCGGGGTCCGGGATGGCCTTCTCCATTCCCATCGCGTTCGGCATCGTCACGGTGCGGAACGAGCCGCCGTACACGGCGAAGGTCATGTGCCCCTGCACCAGATCGGCGCCCGCGGGCTTGGTCGTGTCGTGGTAGCTCCAGCTGAAGCCGAGGTCGGCGGTGTTGTCGCCCGTCGTGTCGACCAGCCCGCCCACCGTCTTCTGGATGACGGCGGTGGTGAGCACGGCGCGCGGGTTGGCCTTGAGCGCGACCGCGCGCGCCTGCCGGATGAGATCGGTCAGGTCGACGTGCTTCTTGTCCGCCGCGTCGATCGCCGTGCCGCCGACGCCCATCCCGCCGCCGAGCGCGCCCGCGAGGCTGCTGCCGCCGACGCTGACGCCGCTGGCGCCGAGCGCGCGCGAGGTGATGCCGGAGAAGATTTCGCCGCGGAATGCCCACAAGCCGGCCGAGAGCGCGGCGGGCACCGCGAGGCCGACGATGGCGAGCACCGCGCGGCCACCGCCTGCCGAGCTGCGCGCGGCGACCCGAGACGCTCCGGGCGCCTGGCCGTATGCCGGGCCCGGGGCCGGACCGGCGGCAGGAGGCGCCACCTGCACCCGAGTGAGGTACGCGTACTCGGGGGGAGGCGGCTGGGGGTTCGGCCACTGCTCGACCCAGATGCCGAGACCGCACACCTGGCAGGAGACCGGACCGGAGCCGGGCCCCACGGCGAGCGGACCGCGGCACTGGGGGCAAGCGGGGGGAGCGGGGAAGGTCATCGCGGCAGCGTATCGACAATCGTCGCGTCCGCGCAATGCGAGCGCCTCTCCGCGCCGTCGAGCGCGAGGGTCGCACCGCGTCGAGCCCCGCGGGGCCCCCGCTTCACACCGCGTCGAGCGCCTGGCGCACGTCGGCGAGCACGTCGCGCCAGTCCTCGATGCCGACCGAGACGCGCACGAGCTGCTCGCCGACGCCCGAGCGCGCGAGCGCCTCGGGGGAGAGCTCGGAGTGCGTGGTGGTCGCGGGGTGGCACGCGAGGCTCTCGACGCCGCCGAGGCTGACGGCGTTCTTCGCGATGCGCAGCCGTCGCAGGAAGTCGAACGCGGCGCGCTTGCCGCCGCGCAGATCGATGGAGAAGACGCCGCCCGGGAAGCTGCATTGCTCGTCGCGGATGCGGATCTGCTCGGCGTCCTCGAAGAGCGTCGGGTAGTAGACGCGCTCGACGCGCGGGTGGCCCACGATCGCCTCGGCGACGCGCTGGGCGTTCTTGCTCTGGCGGTTCATGCGCAGGCCGACGGTCGGCAGCCGACCGTCGAGCAGCCAGCACTCGTCGGGCTGCAGGATGTTGCCGAGGATGGCGCGCGTGCCGCACAGGCGCGTGACGAGCTCGCGGTCCTTCGCGAGCACGACGCCGCCGAGCATGTCGCTGAAGCCGGCCAGGTACTTCGTGGCCGAGTAGACGACGAGGTCGGCGCCGTGGCGCAGCGGGTGCTGGAACGCGGGCCCGAGGAACGTGTTGTCGACGGCGACCAGCGGGTGGTCGGGGTGCGCGTGGGCGGCGCGCGCGGCGTCGGCGATGTCGGTCATCACCAGCGTGGGGTTGGCCGGGGTCTCGAGGAACACGAGCCGCAGGTCGCGCGCGCCCTCGATGGCGCGGCGGATGCCAGCCGCGTCGCCCGCGGGCACCGCGATGGCGCGCATGCCGAACGGCTCGAGCATCTGGTGGATGAGGTGCTGCGTGCCGCCGTAGAGCGGCGTCGTGTAGACGAAGCTGCCTCCGGGCGGACAGAAGGTGAAGAACAGCGTCGAGATCGCCGCCATGCCCGAGTTGAAGACGGCCGCGGCCTGCGAGTCGGGCTCGAGCGGGACGATGTGGTCCTCGAGGATCTCGGCGTTGGGGTGCGAGAGGCGCGAATAGATGAGCCCGACGCTCTCGCCCTGCGCGGGGCGCGCGCGCCCGAGCGCGACGTCGAACGCCCGCTCGGCGGCCTCGGGGGTCGTGAAGACGTAGGTCGACGAGCGGAACACCGCCGGCCGCGCGGACCCGAGCGACAGGTTCGGGTCGAAGCCGCTCGTGAGCACGGCGGTGGGAGGGCGGACGTAATAGGCGGGTTTGCCGCGCAGATCGACCATGTACAGCTCCTGATTCTCTCTCAGCCGACCGCGACGGCGTCGCCCAGCTCGGCGCGCAGGAACTCGCGCAGCTTGCCCGTCAGGCGGACCTCGAGCTGACGCACGCGCTCGCGCGAGATGCCGAACTGGTCGCCGAGCTCCTGCAGCGTGAGCGGCTCGTCGGCCACCATGCGCCGCTCGAAGATGACGAGCTCCTTGCCCGTCAGCGTGACGCGGTAGCGCGCGAGCGCCGCCTTCACGAGGTGCTGGAGCTCCTCCTCGGCCACGAGCGCGTCGGGGCCCGAGCCGGTCGAGGGCATCATCTCGAGGCGCGAGACGGGGCGCCCCTCGCTGTCGCCGACGGGCGCGTCGAGCGACATCTCGCCCGACGAGAGGCGGCGGTCCATGTCCGTCACCTCGTGCTCGGCGACGCCGAGGCGCGAGGCGATCTCGGCGGAGGTGGGCTCGATGCCCATCGCCGACAGGCGCGCCTTCTCCTTGTTGAGGTTGAAGAAGAGCTTGCGCTGCGCCTGCGTCGTGCCCAGCTTCACGAGGCGCCAGTTGTTGAGGATGAAGCGCAGGATGTAGGCGCGGATCCACCACGCGGCGTACGAGGAGAGCTTCACGCCGCGGTACGGGTCGTAGCGCTTGACCGCCTGCATGAGGCCGAAATTGCCCTCCTGCACGAGGTCGAGGATGTTGCGGTAGGCGCGGCGGTACTCGTAGGCGAGCTTGACCACCAGCCGCAGGTTGGCGAGCACGAGGCGCTGCGCGGCGAGCGGGTCGCCCGTCTCGACGTAGCGCACGGCGAGCGAGTGCTCCTCGTCGGGCGTGAGCAGCGTGTGGCGCTGCGCCTCGCGCAGGTACTGCTGCAGCGGGTCGAGGCGCGCGAGCGCCGAGCGGGGGGCCGCGGGACGGCGAGGTGACGGCTCGGGCTCGTCGACGAACCCGAACGCCTCGTCGTCGTCCCCCTCGACGACCTCGGCGGCCGCCTCGATGACCTCATCGACCGCCTCGGGCTCTCCCCCGCCCTCGCGCTCGTCGTCCTCGTCCCGCTCGGCCGCGTGACCCCGCGGCTCGTCGACCTCGGTGTCGGGCTCGGGCTCGGTGCGGGCGCCTCGGGGGGGCCTGCTGGGGGCGGCGGGTTTCTTTGGAGGCTTCTGGGTGGGCCGCGTCACGGTCTTCTCTCTCGGCTGCCGTCCGAACGGCGCGATGCCAGCAACGGCGGGCGAAGTGCCCCACGGTGCGTCCGGCAGCGGGTCGGGTCAAGGGGGATGCGGCTTCCGGAGGCGCTGCGCGCCGGGGGGCTTGCTTTTGACAGGTCGCCGCGAGGCCGTACCATTCCCGACCCCTCGCCTCGGTGGGGGCGCGCCATGCCTGAGACCACCTCGCCCCCGCTCGGGCTCCTCCCCGGGGACTTCGACGCCCTCCGCGCCCCTGTGCGGGGTGCGGGAGCGCGCGTGGTCGAGCGGCGCCGCCAGGAGCTGCGCACGCAGGTGCTGGCCTGGGCCCACGGCGTCGCCGCCCGCCTCGACCAGCTCGGCGTCCCCGTCGAGGCCCGTGCGGTCGAGCGAGCCCTCCCGCGACGCGCCCTCGCCCTCGGCGCCGTGCTGTTCCGGGGGCCCCCGGCGCGCGGCACCCGCTTCGCCCACGCCCGTCACGCGCGGCTGCTGCTCGAGCTGCACCCCGAGCGCGTCACCGCCGCGCTGGAGATCCCGCCTGCGGCCGAGGACGACGTCGCGCACCTGCGCGCCCGCCTCGGCGACCCGGTCGCGACCGTCGAGCTGCTCGACGCGATCGCGCGGCTCCCCGACGAGCTCGACATCGGCGTCGCGGCCGGGCCCCGCACGGCCTGCGCCGCTTGCGGCCGCGACACGATCGAGCGCGGGCTCGACCTCGCCGCCCGCACCCGCAGCGCGTGGACGGTCGCCTGGGAGGTGCCGCGCGAGCTCGCCGCCGCGCACGCCGACGCGCTCGGCGAACAGCTGGCCGACGTGCTCGTCGCGCTCGCGCTCGTCTACCGCCTGGTCGCGTGGCGCCCCGAGCGCGCCGACGCCGGCCCGCTGCTCGTGCAGCGCGGCGCGCACGTGCGCGTCCTCGGAGGCCCGTTCGAGGGCAAGGTGGGCGTCGTCGGCGACCTCGACGGCCGCGGGGCGGTTCGCATCCTGCTCGGGCTGCTGTCGGCCCGCGTGCCGCTCGACACCCTCGCCCCGGTGGGCGAGCCCCGCGCGCGCCCCTCGCTGAAGAGCTCGCACCGAAGGCTCACGCCACGACGAGGCGCGAAGTGAAGTTCGCCCGCCGCACGCCCGGCTCGATGCCGAAGAGCCTGATCGAGCAGATGCGGCGCCACACGCCGCTCTACGCGCGGGGCATCGCGCTGCTCGCCGTCTACCAGACGCTCATGTACCTGTTCGACCGAGGCCTGTGGTGGGGCGTCGACTCGGTGATGGGCGGCCGGCCGCAGGTCGCGCTGTGGCTCGGCGCGGCGCTGGCCGTCTCGGCGGTGATCGCGATGGTGGTGCGCGTGCGCTCGCGCGTGCTCATCTTCAACGCCGGGCGCGACGCCGAGTACGAGCTTCGCGGCGCGCTGCTCGACAAGCTGCACGCGCTCGGGCCGTCGTTCTACCGGCGCATGCCGACCGGCGACATCATGAGCCGCGCCACCAACGACACGACGCAGGTGCGCCTGCTGCTCGGCTTCGGCGTGCTGAACGTGACCAACACGATCTTCGCGCTGGTCAGCGGCCTCGGCATCGCGCTCTCGATCTCGCCCAAGCTCACCGCCGTCGCGCTCAGCACCATGCCCATCCTCATGGTGGTCACGCGCAAGTTCTCGAAGGCGATGTTCACGATCATGCGCGCCAACCAGGCCGCGCTCGGCGCCATGAGCGACCGCGTGCAGTCGAGCCTCGCGGGCATGCGCGTCATCAAGAGCTTCGCGCTCGAGGACGCCGAGGCGGCCGCGTTCGACGAGGTCAACGCGTCGTTCCTGCGCGCCAACCTCGACCTCGCGCGGCTGCGCGGCAGCATGTTCCCCATCTCGCAGGCGGTGACGTCGGTGGGCATGCTGCTCGTCTTCCTCTACGGAGGGCAGCTCGTGCTCGCGCGCGAGATCAGCGCGGGCGGGTTCGTCGCCTTCTTCTGGGCGCTGCAGCGCCTCACCTGGCCGCTCATGGCGCTCGGCTTCGCGCTCGGCATGATCCAGCGCGGTCGCGCCGGGTGGATGCGCCTGCGCGAGATCTACGACGCGGTGCCCGACGTCGTCGGGGGCGAGCTGCCCGCGCCCGACGAGGTGCGCGGCGAGCTCGAGGTGCGCGACCTGACCTTCGCGTACAAGCCCGGCGCCGCGCCCGTGCTCGACGGCGTGTCGTTCCGCGTGCCCGCGCGCGGCTCGCTCGCGCTCGTCGGCCGCACCGGCTCGGGGAAATCGACGCTCGCGGCGCTGCTGCCGAGGCTGCTGCCGACGCCGCGCGGCGCGGTGCTGCTCGACGGCGTCGACGTGTGCGACCTGCCGCTCGCGACGGTGCGCCACGCCATCGGCTACGCGCAGCAGGACGCCTTCCTCTTCTCCACCACGGTGTCGCGCAACATCGGCTACGCGCTCGACGCGCCCGAGAGCCCCGCGTCGGCCGACGCCATCCGCGACGCGGCGCGCGACGCGCAGGTGCTCGACGAGGCGCTCGGGCTCCCCGACGGCTTCGACACCGTCGTGGGCGAGCGCGGCGTGCAGCTCTCGGGCGGGCAGAAGCAGCGCGTGGCGCTCGCGCGCGCTCTCTTGTGGGCGCCGCAGGTGCTCGTGCTCGACGACCCCATCTCGGCGGTCGACACCCGCACCGAGACGGCCATCCTCGAGACGATCGAGAGGCAGTCGCACGCGCGCACGGTCGTGCTCATCACGCACCGCGTCGCCGCCGCCGCGCGCTGC
>CAITLX010000666.1 GCA_903893335.1 uncultured delta proteobacterium
CGAGGGGACGAGCAACCTCTTCGAGACGGACTACCACGGCGAGAAGGCGTACCTCACGCAGTCCGGCCAGCTGTACATGGAGGCCGCCGCCGCCGCGGTGGGCAAGGCCTACTGCTTCGGGCCGACGTTCCGCGCCGAGAAGAGCAAGACGCGCCGCCACCTCGCCGAGTTCTGGATGGTGGAGCCCGAGGTCGCCTTCCTCGAGCTCGACGGCGACATGGACCTCGCCGAGGACCTCGTCACGTTCGTCGTCGCGCGCGTGCTCGAGCGACGGCGCCCCGAGCTCGCGGTGCTCGAGCGCGACGTGTCCAAGCTCGAGGCCATCCAGAAGCCCTTCCCGCGCATCCGCTACGAGGACGCGCTCGAGATCCTGCGCGAGGCAGGGCGCGAGGTCACCTTCGGCGACGACATCGGCGGCGACGAGGAGACGATCATCAGCCAGAAGTACGACCGGCCGGTGCTCGTCCACCGCTACCCGCGCGCCATCAAGGCCTTCTACATGAAGGGCGATCCGGCCGACCCGCGCGTCGCGCTCTGCGTCGACATGCTCGCGCCCGAGGGGTACGGCGAGATCATCGGCGGCGGCCAGCGCGAGGACGACCTCGCGACGCTCGAGGCCGGCATCCGCGCGCACGGCCTGCCCATGGAGCCGTTCGAGTGGTACCTCGATCTGCGCCGCTACGGCACCTTCCCCCACGCCGGCTTCGGCATGGGCGTCGAGCGCTGCGTCGCGTGGATGTGCGGCCTGCCGCACGTCCGCGAGACGATCCCCTTCCCGCGCATGTTGAACCGCCTCGCGCCCTGAGCGACCGCGCGCGATCGGGTCGTACGTCCGAGCGGCCACGCGGCGCTGGGCTGGAACGTCGGGCGCTGGGCTAGAACGTCTGCTCGAACGACAGGTACGCAGACACCGGCGCGCGGCGCGCCGCGCAGCTGCCGTCGGCCGCCGCCGAGCGGCACGTCGTCGCGCGCGAGAGCGGGACGCCGAAGTCGAGCGCGAGCACGCCGGGCTGCACGCCGGCGTAGTCGAACATCGCGCGCAGCCCGAGGCCCACGTCGAAGTACGCGTGGCGCAGCAGGTCCGTCGCGCGGTCGCGCGACGACAGCAGGCCGGCCGCGGCGAAGGGCACGACCTCGAGCCGTCGGCCCCAGGCGAGGTCGGCGGCGTTGACGTAGAGGCCGCGCAGGGGCGACCAGCGCTCCTCGAGGATGACGTACGAGGTGGCGCAGCCGACGAGTTCGTCGACCTCGTAGCCGCGCAGCAACTGTCGCCCCGAGAGCGCGGGCATCGCCTGCACGAGCGAGGGGCAGCGCGTGACCGCTCCTCCCCCGGTGACGGCGAGCACGTGGCTCACCGCCGGCCAGAAGAGTCGCTGCGCGCGCACCGACAGCGTGAGCGCGGCGTGCACGCAGCTCGCCCCGTCGCACGCGCCGTCCTCGCGGTCGACGCCGGCGAACAGCGACGAGGTGACGCTCGCTCCCGTCGCGGGGTCGTAGATCTGCCGCCGCGTGTCGAGGCCCGCGCCGAGCACGAGCCCGGCCTCGGTGACCGGCGTGCTCGTGCCCGCGAAGCCGGTGTCCGAGCGCAGCGCGCTCACGCCGAGCGACACGCTGCCCACCGTGGCGTTGGTGTCGCGCAGGCGCCCGAGCCCGCGCACGTAGCGCAGGCTCCCGCCGACGCCGCGCGCCGTCGACGCGAGGCGCAGGCCGAAGCCCTGGCGCACGTCGTAGCGGCGGCGCAGCGCGAAATCGAGCGTGAGGTCGGGGCGCCGCTGCGAGAGGGCGAAGTTGGCCGCGAAGCTGTTGAAGATGGGGGGCTTCCACGCGTGGCGCGTCTCGTCGTCGAAGCGCGGGTGCACGTCGGCGAGCGCGTCGGCCTGCACCAGGCGGCTGTCGGGGTCGAGCCGCGCAGCGGCGAAGGGGGCGCGCGTCGAGAGCGACACCTGCCCTCGCGCGCCGGCCTCGTCCCACGTCGCGCGCACGCGCGCGCCGTCCTCGTCCTCGACCTCGACCACCACCGGCTCGCGCACGCTCGCGTCGCCGAGGCGCTCGACGACGACGCGGTGCACGAAGCCCCCCGGCGCATCCTCCGACGCGACGCCGCCCAGGCGGTAGGCGACCTGCCGGTGCGCGCCGAGCCAGGTGGCGAAGAAGTCGTCGAGCGGAGCGCCGTGCGCGCGCGCGGCCGCGACGCGCCACGGCACGCCCTCGAAGAGGTGCGCGCGCGCCGCGCGGCGGAACGCGGCGGGGCCGAGGCGGTCACGCAGCTTCTCGAGCACGAGGTGCCCGAACGGGCCCTGCGAGAGCGCGCGCTCGGCGCCGTCGCGGTCCGGGTCGCGCTCCTCGACCTCGTGGAAGTACTCGGAGCGGAACGCGACCTGCGGCGCGTACAGCAACTGGTCCACCGCCGGGTGGAACCCTGCGAAGCCGACGAGCTCGTCGGGGCGCGCGCGCGGGTCGTCCTCGGCGGTGCTCGTCGCGTCCACGAGCAGCGACGCGTCGGCGTCGGCGGCCCAGGCGGCGTCGAGCTCGCGCTCGACCCCACGCTCGTGCGGCGCGAGCAGCGCTCCGAAGACGCGCCGCCGCAGGCCCAGCTCGTGGAAGCGCTGCAACGCGGCGATGGGCAGCAGGCGGAACGCGCGGTCGCTCACGGCGACGACGCCGGGGAGCACCGTCGCGAGCCGCTGTCGCTCCTCGATCTCGACCACGACGAGTCGCTCGGCGAGCGCGCGCGGGCCCGGCGCGGCGCCCGCCGCCATGCCGAAGCGCCGGAGCCACGCGATCGCGCGGTGCGTCGTCTCCGCGATGGCGCGGGCTGCGTCGGGGTCGAACGGGTCGCCGACGCCCCCCTCTCCCGAGGGGCGCGCCACGGGGGCGCGCTCGGTGACGATCGTGACGTCGACGCCGCGCACGCGCGCGCGCGCCACGTGCGCCGCGTCGAGCACGAACCAGGGCTGGTGCGTCGCGTCGTCGCTCGCGCACTCGCTGCGGGCGCCGCAGGGGCCGACGACGACGCGCCCCTCGGGCGCGCGCCAGCGCACGCGGTGCGACGCGCGCGCCGGACCCTGCG
>CAITLX010000667.1 GCA_903893335.1 uncultured delta proteobacterium
GGCGCTGCTGACGCGGCTCGAGCAGGTCGAGGGGGTCGCCATCCTCGCGACCAACATGGACAGCGTGCTCGACGAGGCGCTCGCGCGGCGCATCGTCGCGCGCATCGACTTCCGGCCGCCGGGCCCCGCCGCACGCGCCGAGATCTGGCGACGCCACCTGCCCGCTGCGTTGCCGCTCGAGGCCGACGTCGACCCCGAGCTGCTCGCGGAGCGCTTCGACCTGACGGGCGGGTACATCAAGAACGCCGTGCTCACCGCCGTCAGCCGCGCCGTCGCGCGCAAGGCCGACACCGTGTGCATGGCCGACCTCGACGCCGCGGCGCGGTTGCAGCAGCGCTTCGACGCAGACGCGGCGCTGCGCATCGAGGCGCCCATCGCCACGCTCGACGACGTCGTGCTGCCCGACGAGGTGCGCGCGCGGGTCGAGCGCTTCATCCAGGCGGCGCGGGCGCGGGGGACGGTCCTCGCCGAGTGGGGGCTCGGCCGCGCGCTCGGCCGCGGCACCGGCCTCGCGGCGCTGCTGTCGGGCACGCCCGGGACGGGCAAATCGATGACCGCCGAGGCCATCGCGAGCGCGCTCGGGCGCCCTCTGCTGCGCTGCCCCATCTCGTCGGTGATGTCGAAGTGGGTGGGGGACACCGCGCGCCGCATCGACGACGCCTTCGACCTGGCGCGCGAGCACCGCGCGGTGCTCGTCTTCGACGAGGCAGACGCGCTGTTCGCTCGGCGGGTCGAGGTGCACACCGCGCAGGACCGCTACGCCAACGCGGACACCGGAGCGCTGCTCGACCGCCTCGAGCGCCACGACGGCGTGACCGTGCTCACCTCGAACCTCGCGGGCCAGCTCGACCCGGCGTTCGAGCGGCGATTGCACCTGCGCCTCGAGCTGCCCCGACCGGACGTGCGGACCCGCGCCGCCCTGTGGCGCAAGATGCTCGCGTGCGACGCGCCGCTCGCGGCCGACATCGACCCGCTGCGCCTCGCGCGGTCGTTCGACCTGACCGGCGCGCAGATCCGCAACGCGCTGCTCGGCGCGGCGCTCGAGGCAGCGAGCGCGCCTGCGGCGGAGCGGCTGATCACGCTCGCGATGGTCGAACGCTCGGCGCGACAGCAGTACAGTGGGCCCGTCGAGGCCGTCGCCCTCGACGCCGTGGGGGTCGCATGACGCTCTCGCGCTTCGTCTTCGTTCGGCACGGTCACTGCAGTGGCTCCTCGAGCGACGATGATCGCGAGCCCCTGCTCGCCATCCCGCGCGACCGCCACGGCGTCGCCCTCGTCTTCGAGCGCTCCGGCCAGGAGCCGTGGCGCCTGGTCGCCTCCCACCTCGGCGCCGCGCGCGCCTGAACGAGGTCCCATGCTCGCCTTCCTGCTCGGCGTCGAACGCCTGCGCCTCCTCGACCGCGGTACCGGCGGCGCGCTCTGGCGTGCGCTCGCCCTGTGCAAAGACGGCGGCCTCGAGCCGCACCTCACGGCGACCGCCCCGACGGACGGCGCTCCCGAGACCTATGAGGTCGTGTTCCTCGCGCGTGACGCGCAGGGGCTGACCGCGTTCCACGAGCTGTGGCGGCTCACCCTCACCGACGACGTCGAGGCCTACGGCGCGGCTGTCCACCTGGCGCTGCAAGGCGCGGTGCTCGCCGCTCGCGCGCAGCTCGCTCGCGTGGACGAGGGGCTCGCCGCGCTCGACCGCGACGAGGACCCGCCGCCGTGGCGCGACGAGGACCCGAACGGTCGGATGTCGTGAGCGGGGCGCGAAAACGGGTGCGCGTGCCGCCTGTCGGAACTCATCGTCGCGCGTACCAAGGTGCGCATGCGCTCGCGCGCGAGGCGGTTCCGCTCGGCGGGGAAGTCGCGTAACCTTTCCTTTCACGATTCTGGGGAAACCGAATGACGACCACCTCGCCTGCCGCTCTCGCCGCTGCCCTCGACGACCGATTTCGTGGGCAGTGCGCCCGGCTCGACGCCGACCAGCCATGGGTCGGCCGCCTCGTGCTGCAGGGCGAGACGCGCAACTTCGAGTACTTCATCGGCTCGAGGCGCAGCGTCGACGAGCGCATCGTCGACTGGCGCCACCCGATCGGTCGCAGCTTCTACGAGCTCGTGCCCGGCGACGCCTTCGCGCTCGACGCTCCGGGGTACGTGCAGCTCGAGGGAACGATCGAGAGCCGCTGCGCGACCAAGGCAGCCGAGCGCCGCCTGCGCGAGGTCGACCTGACGACGGTCTCGCAGCACGTGGTGCTCGTCGCCGGCGACGACGGCTTCGTCGATCGCGATGCGGTGCCGGCGCGCCGCATGCCGCAGGAGGGGCTCGACGACATCCTCGGGCTGCTGACGCCTGCGCAATACCGGCTCATCACCTCGAGCCGTGGGCGCCCGCTCATCGTGCAGGGGCGCGCGGGCTCGGGCAAGACGAGCGTGGCGCTCTACCGCGTGTCGTGGCTCACCTGGGCCGACCCCGACGCGACCGAGGCGCCGATCGATCCGTCGCGCGTGCTCATGGTCATGTTCAACAAGGCGTTGAGCACGTTCGTGCGCGGCACGCTCGATCGCCTCTCGCTGTCGGGCGTGCAGCTCGACACGTTCCACGGCTGGGCCCTCGAGGCGGTCAAGCGGGCCTACCGCGGCGTCATCGACATGGACACGAAGTCCCACCCCGGGCACCGCGAGGCCGAGGCGCTGAAGA
>CAITLX010000668.1 GCA_903893335.1 uncultured delta proteobacterium
CGCTCGCCTCGCGCCCCTCCGCGGACCGCAGCGCCGCGACCACCTCGAGCCGCACGCTCGCCTCGGGGTCGCCCAGCGCGCGCGCCAGCGCCGCCACGCCAGCCGTCGTGGGCACGCGCGCGAGGTAGCGGCAGGCCGCCACGCGCGCGCGGGCGTCGCGCGTCGACAGCCAAGCCGTGACCACCTCGGCCGACGAGAGCAGCCTCCGGGCGGCGGCCACCTGCGCGGCGCGCAGGCGCACCTCGAGATCGCGGTCCTCGAGCCCCCGGGCGACCGCTTGCTCGACCGAGGCGAGGGACACGCCATCGAGATCCCCGAGCGCAGCGAGGCGTCCCGCTGCGTCGCTCGTCTCCCAGCGATGCGCCCAGGCGTCGGCGTCGACCGGCCAGCCCAGCGCGGCCGCGTCCCGCGTCAGCGCGCAGGCGACGAGCAGGGCCCAGCCGAACGTTCGCCGCACCGCCTCACGGTAGTGCGGCGACGACGGACGCGCCACGGTGGCGGCGCGCCCTCAGTCCGCGAGCGTGGCGACCGGGCGCCGACGCGCGAGGCGCGACAGCACGCGCCGCAGCGACTCGACGCAGCGGCGGTTCTGCTCGTCGGTGCCGACGGTGACCCGAACGAAGGCGCGCGAAGCGTGGTGCACCGACAGCGAGCGAATGAAGACGCCCTCGGTGAGCATCGCCTCGACGATCGCCTCGGACGACAGGCCCGTTCCGGCCGCGTCGATGAGCACGAAGTTACCTTCGCTCTTCATCGGGGAGAGCCCGGAAATGTTCGCGATTTCGCGCACGAGGTACGAGCGACCCTCGCGCAGGATGCGCATGCGCGACTCGAACTCCTCGACCTCCTCGACCGCGGCGAGCGCCCCGGCGAGCGTGAGCGACGAGATGTTCCACGGCACCTTGGCCCGCAGCAGCAGCCGCGTGACGGCCGGGTGCGCGATGGCGTAGCCGAGGCGAAGCCCCGCGAGGCCGAACGCCTTGGAGAACGTGCGCAGCAGGATGGCGTTGGGGAACTCGGTCACGAGGTGCGCGAGCGAATCGGCCGTCTCGCCGAGCTCGTGGTAGGCCTCGTCGATGACGGTCGGCAGGCCGAGGCGCAGCACGCGCCGCATCGCCGCGTCGGTCACGCGGTTGCCCGTCGGGTTGTTCGGCGTGCAGAGGAAGATGACCTTCGTGCGCTCGGTCACCGCGCCGATGAGCGAGGGGACGTCGAACTCGTGGTCGTCGGTCATGGGCACGAGCACCGGCGTGCCGCCGACCGTGCGCGTGCGCGCCTCGTACATCGAGAAGGTCGGCACGCTGAGCAGCACCTCCTCGCCCGGCGCCACGAAGGTGCGCACGACGAGGTCGATGAGCTCGGTGCTGCCCGCGCCGAGCACGACGGACGTCTCGTCGTAGCCCTCGCGCGCGCCGAGGCGACGGCGAAGCTCGCGCCCGCTCGTCGGGTAGAGGTTGCCCTGGCGCGCGGCGGTCATGATCGCCTGCAGCACGCGCTCGCTGGGCGCGAACGGGCTCTCGTTGGACATCATGCGCAGGAGACCCTCGCGCTCGGCGGCGAGCTCGAAGTGGTCCTCCTTGTAGGGCTGCACGGCGCGCACCCAGGTCGGAGCGAACAGCTCCATGGCCTCGGGATCGACGCTCGTGGCGCGCGCCGTCGGCTCATCGCCGAGGTCGTCGCCGAAGACGCGGATCATCGCCTCGGCGCGCGTGAACGCGGCCGGCGTATCGACGTCGATCCACCGCGCGTCGCCCACGTCGCACGCGAGGAACTGCCCCCGCTCGGCCAGCGCACGCACGCCGTCGGACAGCGAGCAATCGCCCGCCCCGGCCTCGAGGCGCTCGAGCTCGGCGATGAGCGCCGGCCCGATGCGGAAGACCCCGGTGTCGATGGCGTCGTAGCCCGAGATGTCCTTGCCGATGTCGGCGATGCGGTTGCCGCGCAGCCGCACCTTGGTGGCGTCGTCGAGGTCGAAGCAGCGGTCGATGTCGTGGTCGACGCCGAGCGCGCAGGCGCCGCGCGGGAGGTCGAACTGCCGCAGGCGGCGCACGAGGTCCGGCGAGTAGAGGTGGTCGGCCATCGACAGGATGCACTCCTGGTCGACGAAGGCCTTGGCCGCGAGCAGCGAGACGCCGTTCTTGCGGTCGTAGCGGTCGTTCTGCACGAACGTCAGCTCGAGGGCCAGGCTGGGCTCGGCGTTGAGCGCGCGCTCGATCTGGTCGCCGCGGAAGCCGACGACGACGACCGCCTCGCGGATGCCCTCGTCCTGCAGCGTCCGCAGGACGCGCACGAGCAGGGCGACACCTGCCACCGGCTTGAGGGGCTTGGGGAAATCCTCGCTGGCGACGAGTCGCGAACCCGTACCCGCGGCAAGAATGATGGCCCGCGTCACGCTCCGGTCGCTTCGGTCCGACATCGATTTCACCTTTCGCTGGCTCCACTCTGTCCAGCGACCGGGGCGTGTATCACGCCCCCCTGGATCAGGCAAAAGCTTTTCAAGTTCAAGAACTTGCAGATGTGCAAGCGTGTCGCGCCGAGACCACAGTGACGCAAGATGGCAACACCCCGTGGGCGCCCCGACACACGGACGCTCCGCGGACGACACCCGCCGGGCACGCGGCAATGCTGGGGAGTTTTCCTTGCATCGTTGGGGGGTTCGCCTGGTGGCGGCCGGCTCGGCGAGCCGGTCGTCCCCCGTTACAGAGCAACCTCGGTGCCGCCCCGAAGTGCGTCACGCGCTTCGCAGCGCCCCGCGGGGCGCGGAGCGGGTCAGCCCGCCGGATCGAGGCGCCCCGAGGCGACCAGCCGCCGCGCCCGCTCGAGGTCGTCGGGGGTGTCGATCTCGGTCCAGGCCAGGTCGCTCACGTCGGCGGCGCGGGCGTCGAGCCCCCCCTCGACCATGCGCGCGTAGACGTCCTCGTAGTACAGCGACGTCTCACCGGCCGCGCCCGCTGCCTCGAGGCCGGCGAAGAGCCGCGGCGCCACCTCGGCGCCCACGAGCTCGATGCCGATGCTCTCGCCGAAGCTCGCCCGCGGGTCGAGGTGCTTGCCGAAGGCGGTGATGCGGTCGCCGTCGACCAGGACCTTCATCTCCTCGTCGCCGAGGTCGTCGCGGCGCTCCACGGCGGCCACCAGGCGCGCCGGCCCGCCCGCGGCGCGCAGGCGGTCGAGCACCCGCGGGTCGAAGAGGACGTCGCCGTCGAGCTTGTAGAAGGCGCGCGAGCCCACGGCCTCGCGGCAGAGCAGCAGCGAGACGCTGTTCTGCGTGCGGTCGTAGGCGGGGTTGGGGCAGTAGCGCACCGGCACGGGGCAACCGGCGAGCGCGCCGCGCACGGCGTCCTCGCGGTAGCCGGTGGCGACGACGAGCTCGCGCACGCCCGACGCGACGAGGAGGCGCACCGCGCGCGCGAGGATCGTCTCGCCGCCGACGTCGACGAGCGCCTTGGGGCGGTCGTCGGTCAGGGGGCGAAGGCGCTGCCCGACGCCCGCGACGAGCAGGACCGCGACCTCGACGGCGCTCACGACCGGGCCTCCGCGGTCGCAGCCTGCGGCTGGTCGGGCAGCGTGAGCCCCATGCGCTCGAACGCCGCGCGCGACGCGCGGCGCTGCGCGCTGCGCAGCCACCCGTAGAAGATGCCGTTGAGCACGAGCAGCCGGAACGCGAGGTAGAGGTCGGGGCGCTCGAGGATGAGCGAGACGGCGATGCCGAACATGAGCGAGCCGAAGCCGAACAGCCCGCGCCAGACGCGCAACGTCGGCAGACAGGCCGCGCGGAAGAGCTCTCCCCGGCTCGCCTCGAACGCGGGAAACAACGTGATGCGGGTGCTCGTGTACGGGTCGTAGGCGTGCACCTGGTCGCGCTGACCCTTGAGGTACATGAGGTAGATCGGGACCACGAGCCGCGCGATGGGGCGCGCCGGCATGCCCCCCGTCGTGGCGTAGCGCGCGGCGGCGGCCTCGTAGTCGTCGTTGTCGCCGCTCGTACCTGTGAACCGCAGGTACACGTTCTTGTAGTGGTCGTAGAGCGACGTGTGAAACGACGACGTCACCATGGCGAACACGCCGATCGCCCCGACCAGGTACGGGAGCCAGGGCGGGTGGCCGTCGCCGGCGTACATGCGGGCGATGACCCAGAGCGTCGCCGGGGCGGTCGCGAGCGTCGTCAGCAGGTCGGCCGAGCCGTCGAGCATGCGGCCGATGACCGACGAGGTGCCGCGCATGCGCGCGAGCTGTCCGTCGGCGCAGTCGAAGACGATCGAGGCGAAGATGAGGAGCCCCGCGACCTGAAAATGCCCGTGGAAGGACGCGTAGATGCAACCGCCCGCTGCGACGCCGAAGACGATCGACAGCAGCGTGACGAAGTCGGGCGACACCGGCGTCGGCAGCAGCGCGCGCGCGAGCACGAACGCGAGCGGCCGGTGCACCCAGAGGTCGATCGGCTCCTCGACGTCGGGCGACTTCAACGAGCGCCGGTAGTCGCTCCACAGGCTCATGGGCGGGGGCGCGTATCACGGCAGGTCGCCGGGGCACAAGACTGGCGCCTCGCCGCGCAACGGGTTTGCCACGGGGCACCCTCTTTGCTACCAGGCCGCGTCCGTAGTCGTTGCGTCCCCCGCAGCGCCAGGAGCATCCGTGAAACGACCCGTCCAGATCCAGAAGCCCGAAGGCAAGCTCGGCATCCTCCTCCCCGGAATGGGCGCCGTCGCGACGACGTTCATCGCCGGCTGCCTGCTCGCCCGTCGCAACCTGGGGCGCCCCATCGGGTCGCTCACGCAGATGGGCACCATCCGCCTGGGCAAGCGCACCGACCAGCGCACCCCGAAGATCAACGACTTCGTCCCGCTCGCGCAGCTCGATCAGCTCGTGTTCGGCGGCTGGGACCTCTTCGAGGACAACGCCTACGAGAGCGCGACGAACGCCGCGGTGCTCGAGCGCCACCACCTCGAGCTCGTGAAGGACGAGATGAGCGCCATCAAGCCGATGCCCGCCGTCTTCTACCCCGAGTACGTCAAGCGCCTGCACGGCACGCACGTGAAGACGGCGCCGACCAAGGCCGACATGGTCCAGCTGGTGCGCGAGGACATCCGCCGCTTCAAGAAGGACAACGACCTCGCGCGCGCCGTCGCCGTCTGGTGCGGCTCGACCGAGATCTACTTCCCGCCGACCGAGGTCCACGCGACGATCGAGTCGTTCGAGAAGGGCCTGCTCGCCAACGACACGGCGATCTCCAACTCGCAGATCTACGCCTGGGCGTGCCTGCTCGAGGGCGTCCCGTACGCCAACGGCGCGCCCAACCTGAGCGTCGACTTCCCGGCTGCCTGGGACCTCGCGCGCGAGCGCCAGGTGCCCATCTCGGGCAAGGACTTCAAGACGGGCCAGACGCTGATGAAGACGATCATCGCGCCGGGGCTCAAGGCGCGCATGCTCGGCCTCTCGGGCTGGTTCTCGACCAACATCCTCGGCAACCGCGACGGCGAGGTCCTCGACGACCCCGACAGCTTCAAGTCGAAGGAGGTCTCCAAGCTCGGCGTGCTCGAGTACATCCTCCAGCCGTCGGTCTACGCCGAGCTCTACGGCAAGATCTTCCACAAGGTCCGCATCGAGTATTACCCGCCGCGCGGCGACGCGAAGGAGGGCTGGGACAACCTCGACATCTTCGGATGGCTCGGTTACCCGATGCAGATCAAGATCGATTTCCTCTGCCGCGACTCGATCCTCGCCGCGCCCATCGTCCTCGACCTGGCGCTCTTCTCGGACCTCGCGGCGCGCGCCGGCTTCGGCGGCACGCAGGAGTGGCTGAGCTTCTACTACAAGAGCCCGATGACGGCGCCGGACCTCTACCCGGAGCACGACCTCTTCATCCAGTCGATGAAGCTGAAGAACACGCTGCGCTGGATGATGGGCGAGGAGCTCATCACCCACCTCGGCAGCGAATACTACGACTGATCGAGCCTCACCGAGGGCGAGCGTCCGCGTCGCGTCAGGGCATCGGTACAGCCGAGACCCGGCGGCGCGGACCGCGCGCCAGCGCCGAGCGCACGAGCCCATCGACGAGGCGATCCATCGCCACCCCGGCGACGGCGGCGGCCTCGGGGAAGAGGCTCGTCGGCGTCATGCCCGGGATGGTGTTGACCTCGAGCAGCGTCACCGCGCCGGCGTCTTCGCCGTCGCCCACGATGAAGTCCGCTCGCGACAGGTCGCGGCAGCCGAGCGCGTGGTGGGCGCCGAGCGCGACGGCCTGCACGCGCGCCGCGACGTCGCTCGGCAGATCGGCCGGGCAGTGATGCACGCTGCCGCCCGCGGCGTAGCGCGAGCGGAAGTCGTAGAAGTCGCCGAGCCGCGCCTCGATGGCGGTCGGAGGGAGCGCGCGGGTGAGCCCGAGCGCGGCCGCATCGAGCACGCCGCAGGTCACCTCGCGGCCGCGGACGAAGCGCTCGCACAGCGCCACCTCGTCGATGGCGAGCGCGATCGAGAGGGCGCGCGCGACGGCGTCGTCGCCGGCCTCGGCGCCGACGCGCGTGACGCCGATCGCCGAGCCCTGCGCGTGGGGCTTGATGACGACGGCGGGACCGAGCGCCGAGCGCACGCGCGACGCGGCGCGGGCGAGGTCCTCGCCGCGCGCCACGGTGGCCTCGGTGGCGACCGGCAGACCCGCGGCGCGGAAGAGCGCCTTGGCGAGCAGTTTGTCGGCCGCGAGCGCGCTGGCCGCGACCCCGGAGCCCACGTACGGCAAGGCCATGACCTCGAGCAGGCCTTGCAGGCAGCCGTCCTCGCCGAGCGCCCCGTGCACGACGGGGAACACGACGTCCGGCGCGTCGCCCGCGAGCGCGGCCGGGGTCTGCGCGTCGAGCTCGACGAGCCAGACCTCGTGCCCCGAGCGCCCGAGCGCGTCGCGCACACCCGCCGCCGACACGCGCGAGACCTCGGCCTCGGCCGACGGCCCGCCCATCACGATCGCCACCCGCAAACCGCTCATACGGCCTCCCACATCGCCACGCGCAAGCTGCCCCTACGCCCGCCCTCGATCGCCACGCGCAAGCTGCTCATAGGCCCTCCCCAGGCACGTCGTACTTCACGAGCTCGATGCCGATCCGCTGCGCGAACGCGAAGATGCGCTCGTCGCGGTAGAACTCGCCGTACACGATCTTCACGAGGCCGGCGTTCGCGATCGTCTTGAAGCAGCCCCAGCAGGGCGACGCTGTGACGTAGATCGACCCACCCTCGATGCGCACGCCGGTCCGCGCCGCCTGCACGACGGCGTTGGCCTCGGCGTGGATGGTGCGGGCGCAGTGGCCGTCCTCCATCATGTGGCCCTCGTCGTCGCAGTGGCCGAGCCCGCGGATCGAGCCGTTGTAGCCCGTCGCGAGGATGCTCTTGTCGCGCACGATGACCGCGCCGACGTGCTTGCGATCGCAGGTCGCGCGCGTCGCGACGTCGCGCGCGATGCGCATGAAGTACTCGTCCCAGGTGGATCGCTCGTGCTCGGTCATCGGTTCGACTCTCTCCCTTGCTCCACGGGGCGCACGCCGACCTTCGCGAGCTCGGCATGAACCTCGGCGATGTGGTCGAACCCGCGCGTCTCGAGGCACAGCTCGATGACCGTCTCGCCGAGGGCAGCCTCGGCGAAGGCTCGGTCGTGCCGGATCTCCACGATGTTG
Source organism: uncultured delta proteobacterium (assembly GCA_903893335.1). Lineage (GTDB taxonomy): Bacteria > Myxococcota_A > Polyangia > Polyangiales > Polyangiaceae > CAITLX01. Next base: position 7,659 of record CAITLX010000668.1, read on the forward strand.
GCGCCCGCCGCGGCCACCGCGCGCGTGACGCCGGCCAGCGCGCCGGCGACGTCGGGCACCACGACGCGCGTGCGCGCCAGCCGCCCCGTCTTGACCAGCCCGCGCTCGATGATGCGCGACACGACGTTGACGTCGATGTTGCCGCCCGACAGCACGACGGCCACCCGCTTGCCGTCCACGGGCAGCCGCCGCGCGAGCAGCGCGGCCAGCCCCACCGCGCCGGCCCCCTCGGCCACGGTCTTCTCGCGCTCGAGCAGCACGAGGATCGCCTCGGCGATCTCCTCCTCGTCGACGAGCGCGATGTCGTCGACGTAGCGGCGCACGACCTCGAGCGTGCGCGCGCCGGCGCGCTTGACGGCGATGCCGTCGGCGATCGTCTTCGCGCTGGGCACCACCACCGGGTGACCCGCCTCGAGCGCGCGCGCCATGCTCGGCAGCGCGGCGGTCTGCACGCCGTAGACCTTGATGCGCGGGTTGGTCTCCTTGATGGCCACCGCGAGCCCCGCCGCGAGCCCGCCGCCCCCGATGGGCACGACCACGGCCTCGACGTACGGGTTCTGCTCGAGCAGCTCGAGCCCGATGGTCCCCTGCCCCGCCATCACGAGCTCGTCGTCGAACGGGTGGACGTAGACGCGCCCGTCGGCGGCGCGCAGGCGCGCGGCGTGCTCGGCGGCGTCGTCGTACGTCGCGCCGGCGAGCACGACCTCGGCCCCGAAGCCGCGCGTGGCCTGCACCTTGTTGAGCGGCGTGCCCTCGGGCATCACGACCTTGACGGACAGCGAGAGGCGCGCACCATGGTACGCGAGAGCCTGACCGTGGTTGCCGGCGCTGGCCGTGATGACGCCCGCCGCGCGCTCGTCGGGGCCGAGCGTGGCCAGCCGGTTGGCCGCGCCGCGCTCCTTGAACGAGCCCGTCATCTGCAGGTTCTCGAGCTTGAGCCAGACGCGCGCCCCGGTGAGCCGCGAGAGCGTCTGGCTCTCGGCGCACGGCGTGAGGAAGAGCGAGTCGCGCACGCGCACGCGCGCCGCCTCGATGTCGCGGAAGCTCAGCATCGACCGGCGCCGTATACCGCGGGGAGCGCGCCGCTGCATCCGCTCGCCTTGACCCGTGCGACGGCCCGTGGCTTCCTCGCCCGCGTGCTGCGACGAAACCTGCGCCCGCTCGCCGCTTGCGCGGCGCTGCTCGCCCTGACGACGGTCGTCGGCCTCGTCGCGGCCGGCGGCGAGCCCACCTCGGACGCCGCGGCCGCCGCGCAGGCCCTGGCCGAGTTGCCGCAGGCTGACGCCGGCGATGGGGGCGCGACGGTCGCCGCCCCGGTGGCC
>CAITLX010000669.1 GCA_903893335.1 uncultured delta proteobacterium
CGGCAGGGCGGCGTGCGCGTGCCGATGGTGCCGGGCGCAGGCGGCCCCCCGGGCAGCCGCATCCCCGCGCACGTGCCGATGACCCAGCCCGCGAAGTGACGACGCCGAAGGCCCAGCCCGCGAAGTGACGGTGCTGAGGGCCCAGCCCGCGAAGTGACGGCGGCGAAGGCCCAGCCCGTGAGGTGACGCGTCGGGCGCGAGCGCGCAGCCGGTGCCCGCGCTACCCCGCGTCGGGCTGACGCTCGGGCGACGACGCGATCGCCGCGTCGAGCCGCGCGATGCGCTCGTCGAGGGCGACGACGCGCGGGCAGCACGCGAGATCGGCCCCGAAGCGGCGCGCCTGGTAGAGCTGCGGCACGATCACCACGTCGGCGAGGCTCAGGGCCTCACCCATGACGTAGGGCCCGTCGCGGCCCGTCTCGCGCGCGATGTCGGTGACGATGGCCTCGAGCGCGGCGAGCCCCCGCTCGAGGAAGCGGCGCGCCCACGCGCGCTGCGCCTCGGGCTCGGCGGCGTGCGCGTGCAGCACGCTCAGGTTGTGCAGCGGCTGGATGCCCGCGTTCACCGTCTCGACCACCTGGCGCACGCGCGCTCGCTCCCACGCGTCGCGCGGCAGCAGCGGCGGCGCGGGGAAGGTCTCCTCGAGCCACTCGAGGATCGCGACCGACTCGCCGAGCGGCCGCCCGTCGACGACCAGGCAGGGCACGTAGCCCGCGGGGTTGTTCGCGCGGTGCTCGGCGCCGCGCTGGTCGCCCGCGAGCAAGTCGATGCTGCGCGTCTCGTACGCGAGCCCCTTCCACGCGAGCGCGAAGCGCACCCGCCACGACGACGACGACCGCCAGTACTGGTGGAGGACGAGCTGCATGGGGCGATGCTAGCGCCTGCGCTCGCGCCGGGGCCGCGGATGCGATACGAGGACGCCGACGCCGTGGAACGCCGGATGACCCTCTTCGCGCTCGTCGTGAGCGCCATGCTCCTGGCCAACTGGCTCGCCCGCAACGCGGAGGTCGCGCCTCGCCGCACCGCCGTCGCCGCCAAGCACGCGGTCGGCGAGGTGGTCGACGTCGCCATCACGCTCGTCTCGACCGACGCCCGCGCGCTCGCGTGCGCGTCGGCCGACGCGGTCGGCGGCAAGCACTGCGAGCTCGAGTCGCAGACGCGCCCCTGGTCGCGCCCGAGCGAGGGGGGCGCCGGCGAGGTCGTCGCCCCGTACAAGACCATCCCCGACGACCAGACCTACCTCGTGGCCGGCCTCTTCGACGAGCCCGCGCTGCGCGCGCGCCTCGCCATCGACCCCCCCGACTTCGCCAAGGAGCACCTGCGCTTCACCGCGCGGTGCAAGCTCCGGCTCGACGGCAAGCTGCCGAAGGCCGAGGTTCGGTGGGAGCCGCGCGGCCCCTTCTTCCCGGTCACCCACGTTTGGGTCGGCACGCCGTCGGCGTGCTCGATCGACCCCTGACCCACCCCGCACCGAGCGGAACCCTGCCGAGGCCTACCCATGGATCTGACCAAGTTCATCCTCCCCGCCTGCGATCTCGCCGCCCTTCGCCACGCGCTCGACGGCGTCGGCCACGAGGCTCGGCTGCACGCCGTGCGCGAGTGGGGCGGCAAGGAGATGGCCCCGCTCTTCGAGGCGGCCGCCGACAACGACGCGACGACGCTCGAGGACTTCGTGCCCGCCGGCGTCGCCGCGCTGACCGAGGTCATCCACCACGGGAAGAACTCGCTGCCCGTGTTCACCGAGTTCCAGAAGCGCTTCTGCCGCCCCGGCGAGGGCGCGCCCGGCGATCAACTGTGGGGCTACAACGAGCAGACGCTCAAGCTCTTCACCGGCCCGGGCTACTTCGTCACCCACCCGTGGAAGGACGGCGGCGTCGTCATCGATTACACGATGGTGCCCGGCGGCAAGGTGTCGACCTGGCCTGCCATCGCGTCGAACTCCGCGGGGCTGTCGCGCTTCATCTACAACGGCACGCAGGACGTGATGCGCAAGGTCAGCGAGCACGTGACCATCGGCCGCGCGCGCCGCGGCGACGTCATCATGGACAACTGGTTCGCGCTCGTGCGCGAGGACAAGGCGGGCTGAGAGGCCCGCCGAGGGGGGCGCGCCGGCCGAGACCGGCGGACGCGCCCCGCTCGCGTCACTCCGGGCGGGCGACGGCTGCGCCTGGGTCGGCCTTCGCGCCGAACGCGCGCACCCAGAGGCGCGCCGCGACGGCGCCCAGGTCGTCGAACAGCGAGTAGAAGACGGGCGTCGCGAGCAGCGTGAGCAGCAGCGACAGCGTCTGACCGCCGACGACCACGCCCGCGGTCGCGCGGTTGAAGCCCGCGCCGATGCCCTTGGAGGTGACCAGCGGCAGCATGCCGGCGACGAACGCGAGCGTCGTCATGAGGATGGGGCGCAGCCGGTCGCGGTTGCCGCGCAGGATCGCCTCGGCGCGCGGGACGCCCTCGGCGCGAAGCTGGTTGGTGTGATCGATCTGCAAGATGGCGTTCTTCTTCACCACGCCGAACAGCACGAAGATGCCGAGCATCGAGTAGATGTCGAGCGCCTGGTCGAAGAGGATGACGCTCAGGATCGCGAACGGCAGCGTGAGCGGCAGCGTGATGAGGATGGTGACCGGGTGCAGCCAGGACTCGAACTGCGCGGCGAGCACCAGGTACATGAAGACGAACGCGAGCAGGAAGCCGAAGCCGAAGCCGCGCGCCGTCTCGCCCATCATCTTCGTGGTGCCGGCCGGGTACGCGTAGAAGCCCGAGGGCAGCGGGTCGTCCTTCAGCATCTGGTCGAAGGCGGCGACGAGCTCGCCCTCGCTGTGGCCGGCGCGCGGGTTGGCCAGCAGCGTGATCTGGCGCTTGCGCGACAGGCGGTCGATCGTGGCCGGGCCCGTCGACTCGGCGAGCGTCACCACGTCCGACAGCGGCACCGCGCCGAGGCGCGACGAGGGCACCGTCAGCAGGCCGAGCTGCGTCGCGTCGGCGCGGAACGCCCCCTCGGCGCGCACGCGCACGTCGAACTGCTCGCCGTGCTCGGCGTAGTCCGACACCTTCGCGCCGCCGACCAGCATCTGCAGCGCGGTGGCGACGTCGGCCACGCGCACGCCGAGGTCGGCGGCGCGCTCGCGGTCGATGTGCACGGCCAGCTCGGGCTTGCCCACCACCAGCGTCGAGTCGACGTCGTCGGCGCCGGGCAGGGCAGCCAGCTGCTTCTGCAGCTTGGTCGCGATGCGCTGCAGCTCGTCGAGGTCGGGGCCGCTCAGCGTGTACTGGAAGCGCGCCGTCGAGCCGCCGCCGTTGATGTCGGCGGTCTGCGTGACCGAGATGCGCAGCTCCTTGGACTGGCCCGCGACGACGGTGCGGCGCACGACGTCTTGCAGCTGCTCCTGCGTGCGCTGGCGCGCCTCGGGCGCCGTGAGGCGGACGTAGATGCGCGCGAGGTTGGCCGTGCGCTGGTCGTTGTCGCCGATGGTCACCAGCGTGCCGTAGACCTCGGGCAGCTTGCGGATGTCGCGCGCGATGCGCTCGGCGACGAGCGCCGTGCCCGCGATGCTCGAGCCCTCGGGCGCGCGCACCAGCACGTCGAACTGCGCCTGGTCGGCCGTCGGCAGGAAGCCCTTGCGCGCGCGCGCGCCGAGCGGCGGGATGGCGGCGAGCGCGAGCAGGCTCGCCACGACGACGACCCAGCGCCGGCGCATGCAGAACTGCAGCACGCGCATGTAGGCGCGCTCGACCGGGTGGTAGAAGACGTCGACGAGGTGCTCGAGACCGCGCTTGGTCTGCTCGCCGCCGGGCATGGGGCGCAGCCAGCGCGACGCCATCATCGGGGTGAGGGTGAAGCTGACGAACAGCGAGATGACGATGGAGAAGGCCATCGTGATGCCGAAGCTCGACAGGAAGCGCCCGGGGATGCCGCCGAGGAACGCGATGGGGAGGAAGACCGCGATGAGCGACAGCGTCGTGGCGAGCACGGCGGGGCCGATCTCGCGCGTGCCCTCGACGGCGGCCTCGGCCGGCGATTTTCCCTTGTGCTCGATCCACTTGAAGATGTTCTCGAGCACGACGATGGCGTCGTCGATGACGATGCCGACGGCCAGCGCGAGCGCGAGCAGGGTGATGGTGTTGAGCGTGTAGCCCCGCGCCCACATCAGCGCGAAGGTGCCGACGATCGAGGTCGGGATCGCGACGGCGGCGATGAGCGTGCTGCGCAGGCTGCCGAGGAACATGAGCACGATGGCCGCGGCGAGGAACGCGCCGACGACGAGGTGCTCGGAGACGGCGTGGGTGCTGACGCGGATGACCTGCGAGTCGTCGCGCAGCACCGTCGCGGTGAGGCCGGCCGGCAGGCGCGCGCGAAGCTCGTCGAGCTTCACGTTGAGCGCGTCGACGACGGCGACGGTGTTCGAGCCCGACTGCTTGCGGATGCCGAGCACGACCGTGGGCTCGCCGTTCCACGCGGCCGCGCTCTGGCGCTCCTCGCTCGCGTCCTCGATGCGCGCGACGTCGCGCACGCGCACCGGGTGGCCCGCCTGCTCGCGCACCACGAGCGAGCCGAGCGCCTCGGGCGACGACACGCGGCCATGGATGCGCAGCGTGGTGAAGGCGGGGCCCGAGTCGATGCGCCCGCCGGGGATGGTGAGGTTCTCCGAGGCGAGCGCGCGCGCGACCTCGGGGGCCGTCACGCCGCGCGCGCGCAGGGCGAGCGGGTCGAGCACGACCTGGATCTCGCGCTTGCGCCCGCCGAGCAGGCGCACCTGCCCGACGCCGGGCACGCTCTCGAGCTCGCGCGCGACGGTCTTGTCGGCCAGCTCGGTCACGTCGCGCACCGAGGCGGTGTCGGAGGTGAGCGCGACGTAGAGGATCGGCGTCGCGTCGGGGTCGAGCTTGGTGATGACCGGAAGCTCGACGCCCGCGGGCAGGTCCGGCAGCAGCGCGCTCACGCGGTCGCGCACCTCCTGTGCGGCGACCTCGCTGTCCTTCTCGAGGACGAACACGACGTACACGAGCGAGACGCCCTCGGCCGAGATCGAGCGCAGCTCGTCGATGCCGCCGACGGTGTTGACCGCCTTCTCGATCTTGTCGGTGAGCTCGGTCTCGACGTCAGCCGGGGCCGCGCCGGGCAGGCGCGTGGCGATGGTGACGACGGGCAGATCGATCTTGGGGAAGCGATCGACGCCGAGCCGCGAGTAGGCCGCGAGCCCGATGACGAAGATGACGAGCGTGAGCACCGCCGCGAAGACGGGGCGGCGCACGCAGAGAGCGGCGAGCCACTGCATCGTCTGTCACTCCACCCGCGCGCCGTCGCGCAGGCCCGCCGGAGGGTCCACGATGACGAGATCGCCCGCGGTGAGATCGTTCGCGATGGCGAGCTTGCCGTCGCGCTCGCCCGCGACGCGCACGACGGCCTCGACGGCCGTGCCCCCCTTCTTGACGAAGAGGCTCGCGGTGTTGCCCTCGCGTCGCACGGCGCTGGCCGGCACGCAGGGGAGCGTGAGGTCGCGCGTGACGACCTTCACGGTGGCGAACAGGCCGGGCTTGAGCGCGCCATCGGGGTTCTGCGCGAGCGCCTCGATGACGAGATCGCGCGTGCGCGGGTCGAGCGCGGGGCTCACGTACTTGACGATGGCGTCGAAGCTGCGGGCGCCGACCGCGGGCACCTCGAAGGTGATCGCGGCGCCGGCCTGCATGCGCGCGATGGCCGACTCGGGGACGGCGACCTGCACGCGCACCGGGTCGGTCACGAGCACGGTCGCGACCGGCGTCGCCATCTGCACGAACTCGCCGACGTCGACGAGCCGCTGACCGACGACGCCGTCGAACGGGGCGCGCACCAGGGCGTCGGCGACGCGCTGCGCGGCGAGGCCGGCGTTGGCCCCGGCCGAGGTGGCTGCGAGCGACTGCGTCTCGCACATCGTGCGCGCGCGGTCGTGCTCGGCGGTCGAGAGCGTGCCCGACGCGAAGAGCTTCTCGGCGCGCTCGCACTCGACCTTGGCGAGCTCGGCCTGCTTCTGCGCGAGCCCCGACTGCGCCTCGGCGGCGGCGGCGGTGAGCGCGGCGGCGCTGGTGTCGAGCCTCGCGAGCACCTCGCCCTTGCGCACGCGCTGCCCGCGCTCGATCGGCACGGCGATGACGCGCCCCATCGCGTTGGCCGCCACCTGCGAGGTGCGGTCGGCGATGATCGAGCCGGCGAGCGTGAGCGCCTCGGGCACGGTGCAGGTCGTCGCGGCGACCGTCGTGACCTTGCGCGTCGCTCCGTACGCGGCGGAGGCCGCGGGGGCGGCGCCGACGGCGGGGGCAGGCGCGGGCTTGCCGCAGGCCGACAGAGCGGCGGCGGCGAGGAGCGGGACCAGGGTGGCGTTGCGGGGCACGGCGAGCTTCACGTCTTGTTCCTTCGAGCGGGGGAGCGGCGGGCGGGGGCAGCGGGGAGCGGGGGGTGGTCGGCCTCGATGGCGCGCACGATGAGATCGACGAGCGCCTCGACGTAGTTGGGGCCCCCGTCGGGGTAGTCGAGCCCGACGGCGTGGCGCATCATGTGGCGCGCCTCGAGGGCGCCGCCGAACACGAGCGCGGCGTTGGCCGGGTCGTCGATGCGCGCGCGACCCTGCTCGTGCAAGGCGCGAAACCAGGCGGTCATGAGCCGGTGGCCCTGCACCGGCGCGGCCTCGTGCGGGCACACCATGCGCTCGAGCAGCTTCGGGCCGGCCGCGCGCATGACGGCGAAGGCAGGGCCCGCCTCGGCGAGGTACGCGTCGACGCGGCGCGCGAGGTCGAGCAGCTGCTCGCGCACCGGGCGCGCGTCGGGGCCGGCGGCCAGGTCGTCGAACCAGTCGGGCGCGGGGGCCGCGAGCGCGCGAAGCAAGAGCTCGTCCTTGCTGCCGACGCGCTTGAACAGCGCCGCAGGCGAGACGCCGAGCTGCTCGGCGATGACCGTCGTCGACACGTCCGCGCCGTGCTCGAGCAAGCAGCGTCGCGCCGTGACGTACAGCTCGGCATCGGAGAACTGGCGGGGCCGCAAAGTTAGCGTCTGATGACTTACTAACCCCGGACTGTCAACCGAGCGCGGTGAGAAAGTGGGAGGGCTTTGGGGCGGTGGGGCGTCGTGCGGGGGGAGCGTCGGGGGGCCCGCGCCCGCGCGGGGTTGCTGTATACGTAAAGGCCTTCATGCGTCCGCTCGCGGGGCTCCTCGTCGTGTCGATCGTGCGGCGGGGCCGCGCGCGGGCCACGAGCGTCGGGCTCGCGTGCGCGCTCTTGTCGTGCGGCGGCGGCGTGCCGGGGGCGATGAC
>CAITLX010000670.1 GCA_903893335.1 uncultured delta proteobacterium
CCGGCTGCCCGGAGGCGAGCGTCCGCTCGGCGACGGCGCGCGCGCGGTCGCCTGGTGCGGCGACGCCCTGCCGCGCGCGTCGTTGTGGCGCGTGGGCGAGGGGGAGGTGACGGTCGTCGCGCTCGCCTCGCCGCGCATCGGCGGCGCGCTCGGCCTGCGCGAGCTCGCGCAGAGGGCTGGGGTCGGAGCGGTCGCGGTGTGGGTCTCGCCCGCCGATCGCGCGCGGACGGCCGCCGACGCGCTCGGCGCGAGCGGCGCCCCTCGCTCGACGCACCGCCCCGCGAGCGTGACCGGCGAGCGAGCCCGCGTCGCGTCGATCGCGCTCGGGCCGGGCGAAGCGGCCATGCCGGAGGGACGCGCCGACGCCGCGCCCCGGTGCGACCCTCCGCTCGCCGTCGGGCCGAGCGAGGCGCTCTGCGTGCAGACCCCGGGGCAGGCGTGGCGCTTCGTGGGCCAGAGCGCCGCCGGGGTGGTCGCTCCGCTCCCGCTCTGGATGTCGGTGCTCGCGCCAGTGGCCGACGAGCGCGTCGTGCCTGTGCAGCTCGCGCTGCTCGCGCTCGCCCGCAGGCTCGCCGCCGAGGGCTACGAGCCGACGACGCTCGAGGGGGCGATCGAGACCGATGCAGGCGTCGACGTCACGGGGCGCCACGGCGAGGACGCCGCGGTCGTCGTCGGCATCGCCGCCGTCGCTCCCTGGGCGTTTCCCTACTGCGACGGCGCCTTCTGGTCGCTCGGCGAGGAGCCGCTGCCCGTCGCGCTGCGCCCGGCCGAGAAGGTGAGCCTCGCGACGCCCGAGGCCGCGAAGATCCCGCGCGATCGTCGCCGCACGGTGGTGTTCCGCCGCACCGCGCGCCCCGGCGAGCCGTAGGGAGACGCGGCGCTCAGTCGAGCTGGTACGCGAGCCCGACGCCGAGGACGTCGGCGCGTGCGTCGTAGTGGCCGGCGTTGACGCGGTTGGTGGGCGTCGCGTTGCCGGCGAGCGGCGTGAGCGGCGTGAGCGCCGCCTCGCGCGTGCCGACGTCGGCGGCGATCGTGAAGATGTGGGCCCAGACGCCGTCGAAGCGCCACCGGCCGACGTGGAGCGAGCCGCCGACGCTCGCGCCGATCTTGTCGAGATCGACGGTGAGCACGCTCAGGTTCTCGCGCGGCACGGCGCTGCGCTCGTAGAAGACGCCGCCGCGCACGTCGACGCGGTACCCGCCCAGCGTGAGCGCCTGCTCGGCGCCGAGCCGCGTCGACCACGTGTCGCGAAAGCCGCGCGGGATGCGCATCGGCCCGACCGCGTACGGGTCGGGGAACGCCGTCACGCCGCGCAGGGCGACGTCGTCGGGCACCACGCGGATCTCGTCGTGCAGGCTCCACGCCTCGTAGACCCACGCGAGCTCGACGCGCGTCGAGGGGAGCCGGTACTCGACGCCGGTGCGCAGCGTCCACGGCAGGCGGAACGTCACGTGCGCCGCGTCCCCCTCCTGCGTCGCGCTCGACGTGATGGCCGCGTCCGGGAGCTTCACCTTGACCTTCGCCTTCGCGTCGACCCAGAAGGGGAGCTGGAAGGCGACGCCGAGCCGGACCGACTCGGTCGGCGCGAAGATCGCGCCGAGGTTGCCGCTCGGCGCCACGATGGGCCCGACCGAGAGCTGCGCGGAGGCGTCGTACGACGGGGACTCGGGCGCGCAGACGAGGCGCTCGGCGGGGCAGCTCGTGAACACGACCGACGACCGGAAGGTGCCGACGAGCGCCTCGACGCCTGCGCCCACCGCGAGCTTGTCGGTCACGCGGTACGCCCCCCAGGCGCCGACGACGGCCAGCGTGCTCCCGTCGAGCGTGACGAGCGAGTAGCGCTGCGGCGCGGGCGTCGCGCCGAGCGACGCGGGGTAGGTCGTGATCGCGGCGTAGGGCGCCCACACCCCGACGGCGAAGTTGGCGCGCGGCACGCCGAGCCGGCTCGACACCGCCAGCGTCGGGATCGGCAGCACGGGCGAGGTGCCGTGCACGCTCGGCATCGTCTGCTCGTACGTCTCGCCCGTCGGGGCTCCCGTCGCGGGATCGACCTGCGTGAGGGCCGCCTTGCGCTGGTAGTCGCTGGTGAAGTGCAGCCAGCTCATGTCGGCGAGCACCTGCGCCCCGGCGTCGGCGAGCCCAGCCGGGTTGTAGTAGACGGCGCCCAGATCGTCCGCGCCGGCGACGAAGGCTCCGCCGCGCCCCAGCGGTCGCACGCCGCGATCGGAGAAGTAGAGCCCGGCGGCGGGAGCCTCGCCCGAGGCGAGCAGGAGCGAGACGCCGAGTGCGCCCGCGGCGACGATGCGGGCGGGCCTCACGGCTCGCTCCGGCCGCGCACGACGGAGTAGAACTGCTCGAGGCCTCGCGTCTGGCTCGTGAGGAAATCGCGCACCGTGCCCGTGATGGCCGCGTAGTCGTCGGGCGAGAGCGCCGGGTCGGCGACGCTCGGCGCGAAGCGGTTCACGTCGACCACCGTGTCGATCAAGACGTCGAGCGGCGTGGGCGATGACGCGTCGGGGCCCATCGGCGTGGCGAGCGCGCGCAGCACGGTGTCGAGCGCGTGGAAGCGGTCGTAGGCGCCCGCGTCGTCGACCAGCACGCGCAGCGCGCGCACCGTCGTCGTCGCGAGCCCCGGCGTGGGCGTGCCCGAGGCCGAGGCGTCGTCGGGGGCGGCCGCGGTGGACAGCGCGGCCATCAGGGGGGCCACGTCGGGCTCGTCGCGCAGCGACTGGAAGAGGTCGGTGAGCGACGCCAGCGTCGCGGCCCTCGCGTCCGCATCGCCGGTGCCGCCGAGCAGGTGCGACGCGAGCCGCTCGAGCTCGCGACGCGCGGGCTCGTCCGCGCGGACGGCGTCGAGCACGTCGACGATCGCGGCCAGCGTCGGGCCGCCGACCGAGTCGCCCATCTGCGCCGCGACGCTCTGCGTCGCCCAGGTGCACGGCGCGCCTGCCTCGCGATCGGGGCAGCGCGCGTTGACCTGCTCGCGCAGCCGGTCGAGCACGTCGGGCAGGGCCGCGGCGAGCGCGCGGTTGCGGAAGCTCGCGCCGGGGCCCGAGCCGTCGACGGCGAGGAGCTGATCGACGAGCTGCGAGCGCGCGTGCTTCCACGCCGCGCGCCGCGACGCGAGCGCGGCCGCGTCGTAGCCCTTCGCGCCCTCGAAGCGCGCGTCCATGCCCACGAGCGCGCCGGCGAAGAGGTCGAACGGCGTCACCTGCGCCTTGGGGCTGCCGTCGCTGCGCGTCGTCGTGGTGCGCCCGGCGCGGTCCTTCGTGCCCGCTGCGGCGGCGCGGCTCGCGTCGAACAGCTGGCGCGTGAGGTCGGCGGCGATCGCGACGCCGTCGCGCGTCGAGCCGTCGGAGCGGACCGAGACGATCGCCTGCGACTGCATCGTGCGCACGAGGTCGTGCAGCGAGGGGAGCAGATCGGACAGCAGCGCGTCGACGACGATGGGCTCGTAGGCCACCGCGCCGTCCTCGGAGCAGTAGCGCGGGTTGGTCGCCGCCGTTCCGCCGGGGTCGCACTCGGGGCCGTGCGCGGCGCTCGCCCAGTGCCGGTGCACGACCTCGATGAGCTCGACGAAGAGGTGCTCCTTGCCGTGGCGAACGAACGCCTCGAGCACCGGCGTCATCGCCTCGTGGAAATCGAAGTGCTCCCAGAGGAAGATCGTCCCGGCGTCGCGCGCGCGGAACGTGTCGTCGAAGGTCGCGCACTGGTTGGTCAGGTGCGGCCCCGATTGCGGGCACACCGAGGTGGGGACGGGGTCGATGAGGTCGGTGACGAACGTGTTGGTCTGCCGTGCGCCGGCGTTCGCCAGCGGGTCGAGGTCGGGCATCGCCGCGTAGCGCGGCGAGTGCGCGCCGAAGAAGACGAAGCGGTCGAGCCCGCGCGCCGTCGGGTGCGTGTTCATCCCCGTGATGCCGCTCGACTGGTCGAGCAGCGCGTCGGCGTCGCCGCCCACGGCGCCGAGGAACGACATCAGCCCGTTGAGCGTGCCGCTCTTGATGTCGAGGTGCGCCTTGCCCACGATCGACTGGAGGTAGAACACGGCCATGTCGTCGATCTGGAACAGCTCGCACTCGGCGAACGAGCCGATGAGCGGCCAGCGGACCGACAGCCCGCCGAGCTTCGCGTCGAGCACGCCGCCGGCCTTGTTGCAGGTGCGCACGCCGTTGGCGTCGTGGATGAGCTGGACGAAGCGCTGGAAGCCGCTGCGGTTGCCCGGCGCGTCGGACGGGGGCGAGGCGCGGTCGACCTCGACGTGCGGCGGCGAGGTGTCGCTCGACTCGAGGTTCCACGGCGGGCCGTCGACGTGCGCGGGGTCGTACGTGATGCGGTCGCGGTAGCGCATGAAGCGCGAGTAAGAGGGGCCGAGCTTGAGCGAGCGGTCGTCGCCGATCGCTGCGAGCAGGTCCTCGAGCAGGCCGCGCGGGTTGCCGACGTCGGGGCCGACGGCGGAGATCTCGGACAGGACGTCGGCCATGTCGTCCCAGATCGTCGAGGTGCGCGCGAGGTGGGCCGCCGCCTTCATCGGCTGCGCCGCGTCGGTCGCGTCGGCGTAGGTGGCGAGCGCGGCGCCGGTCACGCGCGCGACGTCGCTCGCGTGCGCGCGGGCGAGGTCGGCGAGCGACGCCAGCGTGTCGTCGCTGCCGGCGTCGCCGAGCAGCTGCCCGGTGGCGTGCGCGAGGTCGACGAGCGGCGACGTGGCGGGGTCGAAGCCCCGGTACGCGAGCGCGTAGGGCGCGCTGCGCTTCGCGTCCACGCGGTCGCCGAGCAGCACCGCCGCGCCCGCGAGCGCGTCCATCGCGGTCTCGTGGTCGTCGGCAGGGTCGCCGTCGAGCAGCGCCGCGAGATCGCCCGCGAGCGCGCGCGTGAAGGTGCGCGAGGGGTCGACGTAGGCGTAGAGCGGCTCGCCGCGATCGTCGAGCGCGCGGCCGCGAGCGTCGGGCGGGCGCACGCGCGCGATCGAGGACATCGGCTGCGGAGGGTCGATCGGCAGCGGGGCGCCGCTCGCGTCGACGAAGCGCCCGAGCGCGTCGACGTCGGCGAAGCCGTCGGGCGCGGGGGCGACGTCGACGAAGGGGGCGGGGACGGACCCGACGACGCCGGGGTCGTTGCCGCGCGGCACGACGAAGCCGCGCACGTCGCGCGCCGCGAGCAGCGGGCCGGTCGTCGCGCCGTCGGCGAACTCGTCTCGCTCGACGAGCAGAAACGAGCGCAGCAGCTCGAGGTCGGTGCGCGGGCGGTTGGGCTGCCTGCGCGCGGCGTCGACGAGGCGAAACGGCGGCAGCGGGGCGTCTGCGACCCAGGTCGAGAGCTCTCGCTCGGTGACGTCGAGCAGCGCTTGCAGCCCGGTCGCGCCGCCGCCGCCGGGCCCGAGCACGCGCGTCGCCTCGCGCGCGAGGGGGCGCAGGCGCGGGTACGCGAGCGCGGGGCGCATCGCGCCGAGCGCGGTCGCGGCGGGGCGGTAGCCGTAGCGGCCGCTCATCTGCGCGAGCGCGTCGCGGGCTGCCTTCGACGAGGCGACGGCGCCGAAGACGCGGCCGAGCGCCTCGGTCGTCGCCGGCACGAGCGGCAGCGCGTCGGCTCCCGAGCGCGCGCCGAGGGCGGCGAGCGGGTTGGACGCGTAGAGCGGCACGAGTCGCTTGGTCAGGTCGAGCAGCGCGTCGTGCAGCCGCACGCGGCGCGCGGGGTCGCCCGGGGCGCTCGGGTCGTCGATCGAGACGTCCGGAAACGTCGCGTCGAGCGCGCGGATGAGGTCGTCGCGGTGCCGCGCGAGGGTGGTGAGGGCGGCCAGCGAGCGCGCGCGCGCCTGGCTCGTCGAGGGTGGGAGCACGGCCGTGTTCGCGGCGTCGGCGAACGCCCCGGCGTCGGACCGGTGGCACACGGCGCGGTACGAGTCGCCCATGAGGTCCTCGGCGAGCACGCTCGCGCCGACGCGATCGCAGAGCACGCCGTAGACGTCCTCGCCGAGCGACGTCGCTCGTCGCGCCCCTCGGGTGGTGTCGAGGTCGGTGCCGCAGGCTGCCGTGACGAGCAGCGCGGCGCCGAGCGGCAGGGCGTTGCGCCCGATTCGCATCCGGAGAGCAGCCATCGGCCGGATGCTACACGCGCGTCGCTTCTCGGGGTTGGGTCAGGAGACGACCCGGTCGCGCCCCGCCTGCTTCGCCCGGTAGAGCGCGGCGTCGGCGGCGACGACGAGGTCGGCCGGGTCGCGCGAGGCCGGGTCGAGCTGCGCGACGCCGAGGCTGACGGTGAGGTGTCCCCCCGGTAACACGTATCCCCCTTCGAAGCGCTCGGTGGCCACCGCGCGGCGCACGCGCTCGGCCAGCGCCGACGCCGCGACCAGCTCGGTGTCGGGCAAGAGCAGCGCGAACTCCTCGCCCCCGTAGCGGGCGACGAGGTCGTGCGCGCGGCAGCTGCGCGTGAGCACGCCCGACACCTGCACGAGCGCGGCGTCGCCGGCGACGTGCCCGTGCGTGTCGTTGTACGTCTTGAAGTGATCGACGTCGGCGATCGCGAGCGAGAGCGGCCGCCCGTGGCGGCGCGCGCGCTCGACCTCCTCGCGCAGGCGGGCCTGGAACTGCCGGTGGTTGGCCAGGCTCGTCAGGCCGTCGGTCGTCGCGAGCTGCCGCAGGCGCTCGTTGGCCGCGCCGAGCTCGTCGGCCCGCGCGCGCGCCTCGGTCTGCAGCAGGTCGAGCGAGGCGGCCATGGAATTGAGCGCGCTCGCCAGCTGTCCGAGCTCGTCGCTCGATCGCACGGCGATGCGGTGGTCGCGCAGGCTCCCGCTCGCGAACACGGCGGCCCCCTCGGCGATGGCGCGCACCGGGCGGATGACCATGCTCGTCGTGGCCCAGGCGAAGACGCCGAACGCGGCGCCGAGCAGCGCGAGCATCGC
>CAITLX010000671.1 GCA_903893335.1 uncultured delta proteobacterium
CCTCGGCGGCCAGCGCGCGGATGACCGGGCTGGTGCCGAAGAAGGGGTCGCGCGCGCTCGAGGCCTTGCGCGCGGCGGCCACGCGCGTGCTGCGCTCGCGCCGCGCCTGCAAGAGGCGCTCGACCACGACGCGCAGCGCGGGCAGATCGACCGGCTTGGTCAGGAACTGATCGGCGCCCGCCTGGATGGCCCGCACGGCGAGATCGATGCTGCCGTGCCCCGTGAGGAGCACCACGGGCAGCCCCGGGTCGATCGCGCGCAGTCGCGGCAGGAGCGCGAGCGCGTCGCCGTCGGGGAGCTGGTAGTCGAGGATGACGACGTCCGGGGCGATGGTGCGGCAGGCCTCCTCGGCCTCGGCGCACGTGCTGGCCTCGTGCGCGCCGACCCCGCCTGCGCGCAGGTACTCGGTCGCGGCGAACCGGATGCCCGACTCGTCGTCGACGACGAGCACCTCACCGCGCGACATGCGCACCTCGTCCGCCCGCGACACGGGGCAGCTCGACGGAGGGCGATCGGGCGCGGCAGGACCTCGGCATGGGCTCGTGCACGCGGCGAGGCGGCGTTGCGGGGGGGCGACGCGCGGGTGCGGGCGGGAGTATCGGGACCGCGGGGGCAGGACGCAACGCTCAAATCGCGCTGGCCCTCGCCCATCCGTGGTGCGAGCGTGCCCGCCCATGATCGAGGTCTCGACCCGCGTCTTCGTCGTCGACGCCCACGCGCACCTGCTCGGCGTCGAGTCGACCTTCGCCGCTGCCTCCGGGGCGCTCCCCTCCCCCTTCGTCGTGTTCATGCCCGTGTGGACACCAGGCTCGTACCTCGTGCGCGAGTACGCCCGGCACGTCGAGGGGCTCGAGGCGCACGCCGGCGAGGCGCGCCTCGACGTCGAGAAGGTCCGCAAGAACGCGTGGTCGGTCCGCCACGACGGCGCCGCTGCCGTCACCGTCCGTTACCGCGTCTACGCCAACGACCTCACGGTGCGCACCAACCACGTCGACGGGTCCCACGCGTACTGGAACGGCGCGGCGACGTACCTCGCCGCCGAGGCCGCCCCCGACGCTGGCGCGCGCGTCACCGTCGACGTGCCGAGCGCGTGGGGCGTGGCCACCGCGCTCGACGCGGCCGAGGCTCCGCGCAGCTTCGTCGCCCGCTCGTTCGACGAGCTCTGCGACTCGCCCATCGACTGCGGCCCGCACCTCGAGCGCACGTTCGAGGCGGTCGGCAAGCCGCACCGCATCGTCGCCTGGGACACCCCCGACGCAGCCGGCGTCGACTGGGACAAACTCGCGCGCGACACCCGCACGATCGTCGAGACCGAGGCTCGCCTGCTCGAGGGCGAGGACGCGCCGAGCCTCCCCTACGACCGCTACCTCTTCCTCTGGCACGTCTCGCCGCGCGGGCGCGGCGGGCTCGAGCACCGGTCGTCGTCCACGCTGCTCGCGCGGCCCGAGCGCTTCACCACGCGCAGCGGGTGGCTCGACACGCTCTCGCTCGTCGCGCACGAGCTGCTGCACGCGTGGAACGTCAAGCGCATCCGCCCCGTCGGCCTCGCGCCCTACCGCTACGAGGCCGAGAACCACACGCGCCTGCTCTGGTGGTTCGAGGGCGCGACGAGCTACTACGACTGGCGCATCCTGCGCCTCGCCGACCTCGCGACGCCCGCCGAGTACCTCGGCCACCTCGCCGACGCCGCGAGCCGGCTGGCCGACACGCCCGGGGCGCGCCAGCACGCGCTCGCCGACGCGTCGTTCGACGCGTGGATCAAGGCGTACCGCCCCGACGAGAACGCGCTCGACAGCACCGTGAGCTACTACCTCAAGGGCGAGGTGGTCTGCGCGCTGTTCGATCTCGAGATCCGCGCGCGCACCGCGGGGCAGCGCAGCCTCGACGACGTGCTTCGCCACCTGTGGCGGGTGCACGGCAAGAGCGAGACGCCCGTCCCCGAGGGGGCCCTGCCCGCGCTCTTCGCGGAGGCCACGGGCCTCACGCTCGATGACCGCTTCGCCGCCTGGGTCGAGGGCACGTCGGCGCCCGACGTCGGCGCGGCGCTCGCGCCGTTCGGGCTCGCGTTCGAGCGCGCGACGCGCAAGGGCGCGGCGCTCGGCGTCCGCACCTCGCTCGACCACGGTCGCGCGATGGTCGACGTCGTGCTCCGCGGCTCGGCCGCGAGCCGCGCCGGCATCGACGTGCACGACGAGCTCATCGCCGTCGCGGGCAAGCGCGTCGTGACCGGCGCGCTCGACGCCACGCTCGAGTCGCTCGCGCCCGGCGCGCAGGTGCCCGTGGTCGTCGCGCGCGACGGCCGCGTGCGCACGCTCGACGCGACGCTCGACCCTCCCGCCGCCGGCGAAGGGCGCATCGTCGCGCGCACGGACGCGACCGCCGCCGCGAAGCAGCTCGCCGAGGGCTGGCTCTCGTGCGCCTGGGACCAGCTCACCGCCAGCAAGGGCTGAGCCGCCGAGGGAGCCTGGGGCCTTACTGCTCGACCGACGCCTGGCGCCTTACTGCTCGACCGACGCCTGGGGCCTTACTGCTCGGTGCGCAGCGGGTAGACCGCGCCGTCGCGCAGCACGAGATCGACGCGCGACTTGTCGGCGTGCCGCACGGACACCGCGAGGCCGTCCTTGTGCGGCGTGTTGAGCACGCTCTGCAGCTCCGACGCGCTCATCCCCTTGGTGGGCTTGCCGCCGACCGCCACGAGCTCGTCGCCACGCTTGAGCCCCGCCTTGGCCGCGGGCGACTCGCCGAACACGCTCGTGACGAAGGGCTCGGTCGTGCGCAGCTCGTAGACGAAGCCGAGCCCGTAGAAGCCATGCGCCGCGCCGAACGAGAGGCGCACGTGCGCGCCGCTGTCGGTCTCGAGCAGCAGCGCGCCGTCGTCGTCGAGGTACTCGTCGGGGTTGCTCAGCTCCTTCACGCCGATGGGGTGGTCGTGCATGGGGTTGTGGTCCCACAGCTCGACCCGCAGGCGCGTGCCGTCGGCGATGCGGAAGTTGCCGGCAGGCGCGCCGCGCCAGGTCGGCGCCAGCGTGTTGGCCTCGGCCGGCGTGCGGAGCACCTCGACGCCGTCGAGGAAGAGGATGGCGTAGGGGTCGGGTTTCGAGCCGCCGAGCGCGTCCCACTTGCGGCCGTCGCGCGTCTGCGGCGGCACCTCGGCGCCGAGGAACGACAGCCAGCGCACCTCGCGCGGAGGCGGGTCGATGACCTGCTGGCCGACCAGCGGCCGGAGCGGCGTCTTGAGCTCCGGATAGACCGCCGTGCAGGCGAGGGAGAGCGCGGCGATGGCGACGACGATCGGTGCCTTCATGCGAGCCTGTGGAGGCTACCACAGCGGCATGGTAGAGGCGGCGCCATGACGGTCGTCGACATCGGCAAGCTGGGCGAGCACGTGGACGAGACGGTCACCCTGCGCGGGTGGCTCTACCACAAGCGATCGAGCGGGAAGCTCCACTTCCTCGAGGTCCGCGACGGCAGCGGCGTCGTGCAGTGCGTGATGTCGGCCAAGGAGGTGTCGGCCGAGACCTTCGCGGAGGCCGACCGGCTCACGCAGGAGACCTCGCTCGAGCTCGACGGCGTCGTGCGCCGCCACCCCAAGCAGCCGGGCGTCTACGAGCTCGGCGCGAGCGCGCTGCGCGTCGTGGGCAAGACGGCGCGCGAGTACCCCATCGGGCCGAAGGAGCACGGCACCGACTTCCTGATGGACCACCGCCACCTGTGGCTGCGCTCGAAGCGCCAGCACGCCGTGCTGCACGTGCGCCACACCATCGTGCAGGCCATCCGCGACTTCTTCGACGGCCGCGACTTCACGCTCGTCGACGCCCCCATCTTCACGCCGAACGCGTGCGAGGGGACGAGCAACCTGTTCGAGACGGACTACCACGGCGAGAAGGCGTACCTCACGCAGTCCGGCCAGCTGTACATGGAGGCGGCCGCCGCCGCGGTGGGCAAGGCCTACTGCTTCGGGCCGACGTTCCGCGCCGAGAAGAGCAAGACGCGCCGCCACCTCGCC
>CAITLX010000672.1 GCA_903893335.1 uncultured delta proteobacterium
CACGCCGATCAGGCCGATCTTCGCGGGTGGGTCTCGACGATGCGCGCGCGCGGCCACTCGCCGCGCATCGCGCTGGTGCACGGCGAGCCGGCCGCGCAGCGCGTGCTGTGCGACCTGCTCATCGCCGACGGCGCGACCTCGGTCACCATCCCCGCGCCGGGCGACGTGCTGACGATCTGATCCCCGCCGCCGGGCGACGTGCTGACGATCGGACCCCCGCGCCGGGCACGGCCACCGGCCGCCCCGCACGGCCGAACGCGTTACTTCTTGGGGTTCGCCGTGAGCGAGACGGTGACGCGCACCTTGTCGTCGATCTTCTTGCCGACCTTCGCGAGCGCGCCGGCCACGAACGCGCCCAGCGCGTCGCGCGGCTTGATGTCGTGCTCGACGAGCGAGAGGGGGAAGCCCTGCGTCGCGATGATGTCGATCTTCGTCGGCGCGTCGGGCGGGCCGGAGAAGTTGACGTTGACCATGATCGACTTCTTCACGGTCACGCCGTGCAGGGTGAAATCCCCGGTGGCCGTCGCGCCCACCGCGCGCATGTCCGTCCCGGGCAGCGGCTGGATGTCGGCGAGCGCCGTGCTCGTCCCCACCTTCGTGACGACGAACTTCGCCCACCGCGTCACGTCGCGCCGCTCGGGGGGCACGCTCGCGCCGAGCTCGAGCCAGTTGTGGGCGTGCTCGGTCTGCGTGTGGTTCTTCTCCTCCTCGGCGAACGTCGTCGTGAAGAGCTCCATGACGTTGACCTCGACGACGCCCGTCGTCTTGGTGAGGTCGCGCACGTCGACGTCGACCGAGCCCCGCACCCTGTGCGTCTCGCCCGTGATCTTCTCGAGCGGCGCGTCGATCGTGAACTTCACGTCGGCGGTGTCGTCGAGCAGGTAGCGGCGCTTGCCGTCCGGCAGCGCGGACGCGGACGCAGCGGCCGACGCGAGGGCCGAGGCCGACGGACGGGCGGGCTCGGGCGGCGCCTTCTTCCCGCAAGCGGGGAGCGACAGCGCCAGGGCGGTGACCGCGAGCACGGCGGAGAGCGGGGTCGAGCCAGTCATCGAAGAACCTCCAACGTCCGACTTTCGCGCGGGCGTGCGGCGAACGCAAAGCCTTTGCCGAGCCGCGCGCGCGGAGGGCGCGGAATGCCGCGTCGCGGGGTATGCTCTGGGCCCTTCGCCCCTCTTGGGGTCGGTCGTTCTCGCGTGGCGCCCTCGATCCCCCACCGCATCGGCGTCGACGAGAACGGGCTCGGCCCGAGGCTCGGCCCGCTCGTGGTCACCGGCGTGCTCGCCCGCGTGACCGAGGCGGGCGCCGCGCGCGCCGGCCGCGCCGCGCGAGGGAACCTGGCCGAGCGGCTGGGCGACTCGAAGGCGCTCGTGGCGCACGGCAACGTGGCGCTCGGCGAGGCCTGGGCGCGCGCCATCGCGGCCCGCGCAGGCGCCGCCCCGGCGACGCCGGGCGAGCTGTTCGCCACGCTCACGCACGAGGGGCTCGCGGTGCTCCAGCGCCCCTGCCCCCGACACGTGTCGCCGCAGTGCTGGGGCGAGGCTGGCGAGGCGTTCGAGACGAGCGACGCCGAGGTCGCGACCGCCGCGCGCGATCTCGATCGGCTGGCCGGCCAGGGCATCGACGTCCGCGCCGCGCGGACCAGCGTGACCTGCACCGAGCGGCTCAACCTCGCGCGGGCGGCGGGGCTCTCGCGCTTCGATGTCGATCTGCACGCCATGGAGTCGCTCGTACTGGCGCTCGCGGAGCGCGCGGGGACCGAGGTCGAGGCCATCTGCGGCAAGGTGGGGGGCTACACGAAGTACGGGCCCGCGTTCGGGCCGCTCGCCGGGCGCCTGCACGCCGTCGAGCAGGAGCACAAGGCGCTGAGCTCGTACCGCTTTCCGGGGCTCGGCGTGCTCTCGTTCGCGCAGGACGCAGACGCGAACGACCTTCTCGTCGCGATGGCCTCGCTCGTCGGCAAGTGGGTGCGCGAGCTGCTGATGGCGCGCATCGTCCGGTTCTACGGAGCGCGCGCCGACGGGACGCCCCACGCCGCGAGCGGCTACCACGACCCGGTCACCAGCGCGTTCGTCGACGCCACCCTCGTCACGCGCCAGGCGCGCGAGGTCCCCGACGGGTGCTTCGAGCGCGCCGCGGCGGCCCCGACGCGCAAGCGGTGACGTCGCCGAGGTCGCGCGAGGCGCGCTTCTTCGCGTTGTTCAGACCCGTCGCGACTCTCCACTCAGCGGCGTCGGTTGACGCCGCCCGTTGTCGTTCGCGTGGGGGAGACGTAGCTTGAGCAGATAACCCTCATGAACCGCCCCCTCGCCACGTTGTGGGCCTGCGTGCCCCTCCTCCTCGCCGCGTGCAGCAGCTCGACCGACGCGGGCGCGCCCGGCGGTAGCGCCGGCACCGCCGGAACCGGGGGCAGCGGCGGAGACGCCGCCGTGGTCGATGCGACGTCGGAGGAGGCGAGCGTCACCGACGCCGCATCCGAGGACGCCGTCGCGCCGGACGGGGACGCCGCGGACGCGGGCGACGCAGGGGACGCAGCGTCCGACGCTGGCGCCAGCGATGCCACCCTCGCGCACGACGTCGTGCAGTACGAGGCGGGCCCGTACGACGCGGGGCCCGTCACCGACGGCGGCGCGCCCGGGTGCTTCGACGGCAGCGTGCCGACGATGGCGCCGTACGACGGCGGCGGCGCGGTGGTCGTGCGCGTCCCGAGCACGACGGTCGACACCTTCGCCGGCAGCGGCACCGGCGGGGGGGCCGACGGCGTCGGCGCGGTCGCGCAGTTCGACAACCCCGTCAACCTCGCCCTCGCGTCGAACGGCTCGATCGTGGTGTCGGACTTCGACGGCGCCAGCCTGCGCTGGATCGACCCCCAGGCGAGCGTCTCGACGTTCACCGCGCAGAGCGGCTTCTCGAAGCCGTTCGGCATCGCGTTCGACGCGAACAGCCGCCTCTGGGTGCAGACCGACAGCGACCCGAGCGGGAACAAGACGCTGCAGACGGGCACGCTCTGGTTCGTCGACGGCACCGGCGTGCCGACGCCCGTCGTGTCCCACGCCGGCCGCCCCCGCGGGCTCGCGGCGCTGGCCGACGGTCGCATCGCGCTGAGCGACCCGTTCCACCACACGCTCTCGCTGTTCAACCCCGACGGCGCGACCATCGCGCCGCTCGCCGGGTCCGCCTGCGGCGCGGGCTTCGTCGATGGCAACGCGAGCACCGCGCGCTTCAGCCGCCCCTACGGGCTCGCCACCTTGCCCGGAGGCGACCTCATCGTCGCCGACATGATGAACCACGCGCTGCGGCGCGTGACGCTCGCGGGCTACGTCTCGACCTACGCCGGCGACGGGACGCCGGGCCACGTCGACGGCCCGCTCGCGACCGCGCGCTTCGCCGCCCCGGAGGACGTGGCGGTCGACGCCGCGGGCAACATCTACGTCTCGGACGGCGCCAACCACTGCATCCGTCGCATCGACACGAACGGCGACGTGACCACCGTGGCCGGCACCGGCGCCGCGGGCGGCACCGACGGCGCGGGCGACGTGGCGACGTTCTTCGGGCAGGAGGGGCTCGACGTCTCGCCCGACGGTCACACCATCTTCGTCGCCGACGGCAACGGGGGCGACGGCGCCCAGCCCTACCACCGCATCCGTCGCATCACGATCCCCTGAGATCGTACGCGGCGGGCTTCAGGCTCGCCGATTCCGACCGTTCCGTGGGGTGCCGAATGCCCTGGACGGGACCATGAGCCTTGCCATCACCGACCGCCCCAAGCGCCTCGCCCGCCAGCGGGGCCGCTGGACGCTCGAGGTCGAGCGCTACGTCACCATCGACCGCCACGTGCTGCGGCCGCGCTCGCAGCGCATCGAGGGGGAGAAGCGCATCCTCGGTGCGCTCGAGGCGTCGCGCGACGGCGGCACGCTCGCGCTCGCGGCGCAGCGCCTGATGCAGAGCGTCGCGGCCGACGACGTCGGCGAGCGGATGTACGAGCCCGGTGACCGCGACTGGGTCGCGACGCACGGTCGTCCCCTCAGCGTGGTCCCCGAGGCTCGCGACGCAGAGACGCCCGGCGCGGCCTCCCACCCGCGCAACGATGGGGCCGGGCGCGATCTGCTGCAGGTCGTGGTCCGCCGCCTGGCGCGCATCGAGCAGCTGATCTTCGAGCAGCGCAACGAGACCTCGCGCCAGCTCACCCACGTCATCGACGCCCAGGAGCGCCTGGTCGCGCGCCTCGAGGGGCTCGAGCGCAAGCTCGGCTCGCGCACCGCCGGGGGCGCTGCAGGTGCTGGCGCAGGAGCCGCTGCAGGAGCTACCGCAGGCGCTCCCGCCGAGGCGCGGCCCCCGAGCATCATCCCGGCGGCTCCGCCGGCCCCGCGCATCTCCATCGTACCGCCGCCGATGGCCGAGGCGCCCGAGGCCGCGCACGCGGCCGAGCCTCCTGCTCGGTTCGTGCTGCCGCCGCTCGAAGCGGTGGTCGAGTGCGCCCGTCAGCTGGTCGGCGAGGGGTTCGCGCCGACGGTCACGGCGAAGCCCGAGCGCTTCCTGCGGCGCGCGTATTACCTCGCCGCGATCGTCGGCGACGACGGGCAGACGCTCGGCGCGTTCGTCGTGGACACGCGCGCCGCCGTGCAGCTCGGTGGTCGCCTGCTCATGATGCCGGCAGCGGAGCTCGCCGACCAGGTGCGCCACGGTCAGCCCTCCGAGGAGGTGCTCTCGGCGACCTCGGAGCTGGTCAACACGCTGATGAGCACCCTCAACCACGTGCCGGGCAACCCGCACGCGCGCGCCCACGCGCTCGCGCCGATCGACCCGGCCGCCGACGCCTGGACCTCCAGCCCAGCCGCTGCGCTCGACCTCACCGACGCAGAGGCCGGTCGCCTCTTGCTCCTCGTCCACCCGGCCTGAAGCGCACAGACGGCGAGCCAGCGGGACCCCCGGCCCGAGTCGGGCGCGCGGAGCCCCTGCCCGCCCCAGGCTCCGGCCACGCGCGAGCGCGGCGCGCAACCACCGCTTCGCTCGGCGCGCTCAGCCGATGCGAGGCGCACCACGCACGGACGCCCGGGCACGCCCCTTCGGGCGCCCCGGGTCGCGCGGCGCGGCGGCGGCTCAGACGAACAGCGGCGTGAGCGTCTCGCGGAAGACGTCGGCGGTGAACGGCTTCGTGATGAACGCCGTCGCCCCCGCCGCCTTCGCGCGCTCGCGCATGTCGTCGGTCGACTCGCTCGTCACGAAGCAGAACTTCCCGGCGAACGGCTCTTTGCCGAGCGCCTCGAGGAACTCGATGCCCGTCATCTCGGGCATGTTCCAGTCGCTCAGGACGAGATCGGGCGCCCCGCGACGCACCGCCGCGAGCCCCTCGAGGCCGTTGGTGGCCTCCTCGAGCGCGTACCCATCGAAGCCCGCCTGGCGCAGCGTGCGCGACACGATGAGCCGCATGGCCTTGCTGTCGTCGACGATCAGGATCTTCATCTTGCTCTCCTGCAACTCACGCTGCCCGCTCGTGTACGCGAACGACGATAGGCTCGCCCTCGCGCAGGAACCACAGCTCGGCGCCGACGGCGCTGCCGGGCATGTGCAGCGAGTAGTCGCGCCCCTCGGCCACCGTGGGCATCGACAGCGTCGATGGCCCGGGCATGAGCGCCTTGAACCCGCCGCCGATCATGTTCGCCAGCTCGCCGACGGCGTCGCGCACCTCGTCGAGCGAGGTGTCCTCCGCGGGGACCTCGAACATCGCCGAGGCGATGCGGCGCGCCAGCTCGGTCCCGCAGCTCACCGTCATGGCGCCGTTCCACCCGCCGCTGACGTGCACGCACCCGGTCACGGAGCGCTCGTTCGCGAGCCTCGCGCGCTCGGCCGCCCCACGCTGGAGGTCCCAACCGAGCGTCGTCCCGAAGACGCGCTCGGTCAGCTCGCACACGCTCTCGTCGTCCACGCTCATGGGGCCAGCCTCCGGCTGCGCGCGAGCACCCGGGCTCGTCGTCGCACAGCGATGAACGGCCGACGAACCCCGGGCTTGAGGCCGACCTAGGCGCGCAGCGAGCGCCATCGCTGCGCGAAGCGCGCAGCGAGATGCGGAGCGATCGGGCCGCCCGCGCGACCCCCCTCGCGCAGGCACGTCCCGACGATGACCCCGTGCGCGGCGGCCACGTCCGCGAGCGTCTCCTCGGTCACGCCGCTCGCGACGAGCACCGGCGCGTGCACGGCGGCCAGCACCGCCGCGAGGTCGTCGCGCGCGACGCCGCGCCCGGTGCCCGAACCCGTGACGAGAACGGCGTCGGCGAGCCCGCGCTGCTCGAGGTCGTGCGCCTCCTCGCCGATGGGCCTCTCGGCGAGCGGCGCGGCGTGCTTGACGTCGACGTCGCAGAGAAGCGCGACGCTGTCGGCGCCGAGCGAGCGGCGCGTGCGCAGCGTGTCGTGCGCGCGCCCCTCGACGAGCCCCTGGTCGGTGACGCGCGCCCCGGTGTGCACGTTGACGCGAACGCCGTCGGCGCGCGAGGCGACCGCTACGGCGAGCGCCGCCTCCGCGTCGTTGCGCAGCACGTTGACGCAGAGCCACAGGTCGGGCGCCGCAGCGCGCACCGCGCGCGCGCACGCGGTCATGGCCGCCGTGGTGATCGGAGGGACGGCGTGCGGGAAGAAGGGCGCATCGCCGAAGTTCTCGACGACCACGCCCTCGAAGCCGGCCTCGACCAGCGCGCACGCGTCGCGCGCAGCCCCCTCGAGCAGCGCCTCGAGGTCCCCCTCGTAGCGCGGGCTGCCCGGCAGCGGCGGCAGGTGGATGACGCCGACGAGCGACGGGATCGGCCTCGACGCGTTCACTGTCCCCCCGCGTCTGCGCCGGCCGCGTCCGTCGCCGAGGGTTCTTCCGCCGCGTCCGCTGCCGACAACCAAGTCTTCCTGGCCCTTGCCTTCGAGGTCGCCCCAAGCCACCCCGGGGCCGAGGCGGTTCAGCAGCTTCGCCATCAGCGGCTGCCGTTCGAGGTCGGAATACGGCGCTTCCTGGTGGATATGCCCAAGCGAGGCGCTGACGTCCTCGAAAATCGGGCGGGGTTTCGGACGGGGCGCTTCGGGTGCGACAGGCCGGGCTGCGGATTCATCGACCTCATATTCGCAATTGG